>JALZBL010000173.1:0-3644 GCA_030947395.1 Actinomycetota bacterium
CCGCTCGACCGCCTCGTCGAGCCGATCCGCGCCGAGCGGCAGGTACGAGCGGTACACCGCGAACGCGACGGCCAGCTCGGTCAACGCCTCCTCGGCCCCATCGACCCCAGGCACGAGGCGGGCCAGGCGACGGAACTCGGCCCGCAGGATGGTGGTCGCCACGGCCCGTTTCCCGTCGGTCACGTGGTCGTCGAAGGCCCGATCGTCGCCGGCGAGCTCGCGGTACACCGCGGTGAGCGCCGGCGCGCCGGCCGGGTCGGTGAGCACCTGGGCCACCTCGGCCAGCGCGTCGTAGCCGGTGGTCCCCTCCACCGGCCAGGCCGTGGGCAGCTCCTCGCCCGGCTCGAGGATCTTCTCGACGGTGATCCAGGCCGCCGGCGCGGCGGCCCGCAGCCGGTCCAGGTACTGACCGGGATCGACCAGGCCGTCGGGGTGGTCGATGCGCAGGCCCTGCACCCGACCGGCGGCCACCTCGGCCAGCAGTACCTCGTGGGTGGCCCGGAACACGTCCTCGTCCTCGACCCGCAGGCCGGCCAGATCGGTGACCGCGAAGAACCGGCGGTAGTTCTGCTCGTCGTCGGCCCGCCGGTAGGAGACCAGGCGATAATGCTGGCGGGCGTGCACGGCCGCCGCCCCGACCCGCTCGGCCGCGTCCCCGTCCCTGGGACCGGTGCCGGGGGCCACCGGATACGCGTGCTCGTAGTAGCGAAGCTCCCACCCCGAACGGGTGCGCTCGCTGGGTACCAGGCTGAGTTCGGTTTCGGCGTCAGCGTCGTCGCCGAGCTGGGGCAGGAGGATCGGCGCCCGTCCCCAGTCGATGTCGTACCAATGGGCGAATCGGGACTCCCGGCCCAGTTCGAGGACGTCCCACCAGGTCGGGTTCTGGGCCGCGTCGGCGACTCCGGCGTGGTTGGGCACCAGGTCCACCACGACGTCCAGCCCGGCCGCCTGGGCCGCGGCGACCAGCTGGATCAGCCCGACCGACCCGCCGCGGGCCGGGTCGACGACACGATGGTCGACCACGTCGTACCCGTGCTCCGACCCGTCCGCCGCCCGCAGGATCGGCGAGAGGTACACCGCACCAACGCCGAGGTCGGCCAGGTAGTCGATCAGGCCGGCGGCGGCAGTCAGGTCGAAGCCGGGCCGGATCTGCAGCCGGTAGGTCGACGTCGGCAGCCGAGCGGCCCACCCGCCGGTCATTTCGTCGCTGGTAACGCCCGCGCCCGCTTGGCCGGGCTGGGCCGGGTCTGCGGCGCGGCGGCCTCGTTCAGGGTGTCGGCGGTCAAGACCGCGGTCAGCGGCGGCGGCGCGTCCTCGGCTACGGCAAGGCGCCGCAGGACGACGATGGCCCGCGGGCCGACGGTTACCGTCCCGCGGGCCTCCACCGGGTCGCCTTCGGACGTCTTGGCGTCCAGCGTGTCTACGCAGACGCACCATCGGCTGCCGTACTCGGCGGCCGGCAGGACGAAGTCGATCTCGGCGTCGTGGGCGGAGAAGCAGACCAGGAACGTGTCGTCCTTGACCCGGTCCCCGCGCGTGTCGCGGTCGGGGATGCCGTCGCCGTTGAGGTACACCGCGATGGCCTTGCCGAAGCCGGAATCCCAGTCCGGCTCGGACATCTCGGTGCCGTCCGGACGGAACCAGCCGATGTCGGGCAACGGGTCGGTGCCGCGGCGGGTAACCGGCCGCCCGTTGAAGAACCGGCGCCGTCGGAACACCGGATGCTGCTTGCGCAGGGCGGCGATGCCGCGAGTGAACTCGGTCAGTTCAGCGTCGGCGGATTCCCAGTCGATCCAGGTGATCTCGTTGTCCTGGCAGTACCCGTTGTTGTTGCCGCGCTGGGTGCGACCCAGCTCGTCACCGTGGCTGAGCATGGGCACGCCTTGGGACAGCATCAGGGTAGTGAGGAAGTTGCGTTGTTGTTTCGAGCGCAGGCTGAGCACCTTCGGGTCGTCGGTCTCGCCCTCGACCCCGCAGTTCCATGACCGGTTGTGGCTCTCGCCGTCGTTGTTGTTCTCGCCGTTGGCCCCGTTGTGCTTCTCGTTGTAGGAGACCAGGTCGCGCAGGGTGAAGCCGTCGTGGCAGGTGACGAAGTTGATGCTGGCCACCGGCCGCCGGCCGGAGTGGGCGTAGAGGTCGGCCGAACCGGTCAGCCGCGAGGCGAACTCGCCCAGGGTCGCCGGCTCGCCGCGCCAGAAGTCGCGCACCGTGTCGCGGTACTTGCCGTTCCACTCGGTCCACTGGGGCGGGAAGTTGCCCACCTGGTAGCCACCGGGGCCGACGTCCCACGGCTCGGCGATGAGCTTGACCTGGTTGACCGTCGGGTCCTGCTGCACGAGCTCGAAGAAGCTGGACAGGCGATCGACGTCGTAGAACTCGCGGGCCAGGGCGGCGGCCAGGTCGAACCGGAAGCCGTCGACGTGCATCTCGATGACCCAGTAGCGCAGCGAGTCCATGATCAGCTGCAGGGAATGCGGGTGACGGACATTGAGGCTGTTGCCCGTGCCCGTGTAGTCGGTGTAATACCGCGGGTCGGCTTCGCTGAGCCGGTAGTAGGCGGCGTTGTCGATACCGCGCATGCCGATGGTGGGCCCCAGGTGGTTGCCCTCGGCGGTGTGGTTGTAGACGACGTCGAGGATCACCTCGATGTCGGCGTCGTGCAGCGCGCGGACCATCGACTTGAACTCCTGGACCTGCGCCCCGGGCGCGGTAGAGGAGGTGTACTTGTGATCCGGGGCGAGGAAGCCGATGGTGTTGTAACCCCAGTAGTTCGTCAGGCCCTTGCCGATGAGGGTCGAGTCGTTGGCGAAGTGGTGCACCGGCATCAACTCGATCGCCGTGACGCCGAGGGAGGTCAGGTGCTCGATCATCACCGGATGGGCGATGCCGGCGTAGGTGCCGCGGATCTCCTGCGGGATGCCGGGGTGTAACTCGGTCAGGCCCTTGACGTGCGCCTCGTAGATCACGCTGTCCGCGTACTGGCGCCGCGGCGGCCGGTCGGTGCCCCAGTCGAAGAACGGGCTGATCACGACCGACTTGGGCATGGACGTCGCCGAATCGTCGTCGTTGCGACTGTTCGGGTCGCCAAAGTTGTAGCTGAACAGCGACTGGTCCCAGTGGAAGGTGCCGTTGATCGCCTTGGCGTACGGATCCAGCAGCAACTTGTTCGGGTTGCACCGGTGGCCCCGTGCCGGGTCCCACGGGCCGTGCACCCGGTAGCCGTAGAGCTGCCCCGGCTGGATGTTGGGAAGGAAGCAGTGCCAGACGTAGCCGTCCATCTCCGGCAGGGTGATACAGGTCTCGGTGCCGTCGGCGTCGAACAGGCAGAGCTCCACCCGCTCGGCGACCTCGGAGAACAACGCGAAGTTGGTGCCGGAACCGTCGAACGTGGCGCCTAGGGGGTAGGGGGTGCCCGGCCAGATCTGCATGACCTAGACACTGCCAGATGCCGGTAACGGCGCCGACCCGGCGCAGCCCAGGTCGGCGCCGGCACCGGTCACCTCGTCCCGGCGGCGCTATGATGCCGGTGTCCAGCAACGACAGGGGAGCGCTTCGGCGCTGAGAGTGCGAGCGATCGCAGACCCTCGAACCTGATCCGGGTCATGCCGGCGCAGGAAGTCGGGAGCTCACGTCGGGCCCGTCAC
>JALZBL010000173.1:3654-4862 GCA_030947395.1 Actinomycetota bacterium
GCGACCCCGTTCGCCGTTACCGTCGAACGGAAGGCACAAGCATGTCCACCGCATCCCAATCGTCCACCGGCTACGCCTCGCCCGCGGCGCGAACCGCGCGCTGGCGAACCGTCGACATCGTGGTTCTCGCCGTGATCGCCGCCGTCTTCGGCGTCGTGTACTGGGCCTGGGGTCTGGTCCAAATCAGCACCTGGCTCGGCACCGCCGCCCCGCTGGCCGCGTTCACCAACGCGTTGTTCCTCATCGCTGGTCCGCTGGCCGCGCTGATCGTCCGCAGACCAGGAGCGGCACTGGCCGGCGAGCTTTTGGCCGCGCTGTTCGAGGCGCTGGTCAGCGTGACCTGGTCGGGGACGTCCATCGTGATCTACGGACTCGTCCAGGGACTCGCGGCCGAGCTGGTGTTCCTGCTGCGGCGCTACCGTAACTGGAGCCTGGCCACGGCGCTGGTCAGTGGCGCGTCGGCCGGCGTCGCGATGGTGGTCCTCGACCTGTGGATATACGACTACTACCCGACGTTCTCCTCGGCCGACCAGCTGGTCTACGTCGTGGCCGGTGGGGTGGGCGGGGTGGTCATCGCCGGTGGGCTGGCGTGGCTCCTGGTGCGTTCGCTGGCGGCCACGGGCGTGCTGAGTCCGTTCGTCGCGGGTGGACACCAGAAGCTGGTGTGACGCCTGGATCCGGGCCGGCCGCCGTCGCGGCGACCGGCTGGGGCTGGCGCCACGCCGGCCGCCGGGCCTGGGCGGTGTCCGGCCTGGATCTGCGCATCGAGGCGGGGGAGCGCGTGCTCCTGCTCGGCGCGTCCGGGTCCGGCAAGTCGACGCTGGTGTCGGGGCTGGCCGGGTTGCTGCACGGCCAGGACAGCGGGGAGTCGGTCGGCCGGCTGACCGTCGACGGCGACGCGCCCCACGCCGCCCGGCACCGGACCGGCCTGGTGCTGCAGGACCCCGAGACCCAGGTCGTGATGAACCGGGCCGGGGACGACGTGGCCTTCGGCCCGGAGAATCACGGCGTCGAACGGGCCGAGATCTGGCGGCGGGTGGACGAGTGCCTCGCGGTCGTCGGCTTTGCCTACGGCCGCGACCGGGCGACCAGCGCGCTCTCGGGTGGGGAGAAGCAGCGGCTGGCGTTGGCCGGCGTGCTGGCCAACCGACCCGGCCTGCTGCTGCTCGACGAGCCGACGGCCAACCTCGATCCGGCCGGTGCGCGGC
>JALZBL010000174.1 GCA_030947395.1 Actinomycetota bacterium
GTTCGTCCGCGGGGGCCACAAACAGCACCGAGGCAGTGCTCGACGCCGGGGCGGATGCGGTGCCGATCGAGGCCGGGGCATCGGGCTCGACCGCCGACGGTGCGTCGAAGGTCGGCGCCAGCGCCCCGGCGCGGGTGGATCGACGACGCGTCGCCGGGCGCCGAGCCGAGTCACCGCTTTCCGACGGCGGCGGTCCGGTCAGCGTCCCGTCCGACGATCCGGACGGTGGGGACGGTTCTTGGGCGGACCCGGCCGGTTGGCGATCAGCGCCCGACGGGCGGGTCGCCCCTAGACGGCAGGTCGCCGGCGCGGCAGCGCTCGCCCGCTCAGTTGCGCCGGACATCGGGTCGGCCGGGGAATCGCCGGCCGGGGCGGCGCTGGTCTGCGTGGTGGTCTCGGTCGACGCGGCCCGGCGCCGGGCCCGGGTCGGCCGGGTGGTCGGACCAGCGGCCGGTGCATCGTCCGTCAGGTCGGAGGAAGGCCCGACATCGGCGCTGGCGACGATGGTCTTGCGGCGCCGGGGGGCGCGGGCCGGCGCGGATGAGGCTTCGGACGCCGGGACGGCCGATGCCGCCGCCGGGCCGGCCGGATCGGCCGAACCCGCAGCATCGGTTGAGTCGCTCGAGGCATCCGGGGCCGACTCGGGTAGCTTGGCCGCGCTCTTGCGGGGCCGGCGGGTCCGGGGGGCCTTGGCGACCGGCGCGGGTGGCGTGCCAGCGCTGGTAGGTGCGTTCGCCGGGCCGCCCGTGGCAGATGAGCCGCTCGCAGATGATTGGGTCGTGGACGAGTCGGTGGTGGACGTGGTGTCGGTGTCGAGCATGTGCTCGGGTTCACTCCTTCGGGCCTCCGGGCGCGGGGTGAGCCGCGGCCGCACGGAGGGACGTCGCTCGGTGAGCGACGCAGTTTGGCGCGATCGGCGACCTGCCTGATCGCGAAGGTCGGGCGGCCACCTCATGGTGACCGCGGTGCTCGGTTGGCTCCGTCCGCGCGTCGGCGATGGTGCTGCGTCCGCGACGAGCCGGGTGCGGTGGCCGTCCTTGCCGGCCGTAAGTCTCGGATGATCGTCCGCGGACCGGGCGGCTGGGGCCGTCCGACGGGCACGGAATGGAGCCGGTCAGTGCGAGTGCATCGGCGACGAACTCACTCGGTCCGCCAATGCCGGCGACGTCGTCGCGGGTAGCGAGCAACGATCGGCGGCCAGCGGGTCGCCGACCGTTCCGTCCGCCTCCAGTGGGCCCTGCGCCAGTCGGGTCGCCCGGGTGGGCGCCGACGGCGACATCGCGCTCACTGATCGCAGGCCTGCGAGAACGTCATCGGGTCGAACGGTAGGGGTGACCTGCCGCACGACCACCACCAGTATCGCACGATCGGTGTTTTGCGGGTCCGAGGACACCTGAAGCGACTCAACCGGGGCCCGGGCATCGATGGCGCGGCGACCATCCTTGGTCAGTCGCTCGACCGGAACCGAGTCCATAGACAAGAACGCGGCGACCGCGTCGGGTATGCCCGACGACCCCGTGCCCGGGGCGGCGGTGCCGTCAATCTCGATGCGCCAGACCGAGGCTTGCATGCGCTCGGCCAGCGAGCCGGGCCCAGCCGTTACCACCTCGACGACGTCCAGTCCGTCCGGCAGGGCGGCATCCAGCGCCCGGGCCAGTTCGGCCGGCACCACCTCGGCGGACAGGGCCAGTTCCAGGTACTCGGCCTCACTGGACACACCGGTCGGCGCGGCGCCGACGTAGGAGATCCGCGGATGCGGGCTGAAGCCCGCGGAGTAGGCGATCGGTACATCGGCTCGGCGCAGGGCCCGCTCCAGGGAGCGCGCGAAGTCACGATGGGAGGTGAAGCGCAGCCGCCCGCGCTTGGCGTAGTGCACGCGCACTCGCTGGACCACCGGCGGTGGCGGTGGTCCCTCGGGTTGACGGCGGCCCATGCTGACGAGTGTCCCATCGGCCGGTGAGAGGCCGGGCGATAGCGTTACCAACGTGGCTGCATCGCCGACCCTCGAACCGCCGGCCCTCGAACCGCCGGCCCTCGAACCGCCGGCAGCAGAACCACCGACCCTCGAACCGCCGGCAGCAGAACCACCGGCCGCTGAGCTGCCGAAACCCGAACCGCCGCCAGCCGACCGGGCGGGACGACCCTGGGCCGAGATAACCTCGCCGGCCGCGCTGCACGAAATCGTCGGCGCGCCGCTGCCGCGGGTGGCCGACAAGGTGCGGACCCACCTACACCAGCACGACCGGCGGTGGTTGGCCGGCTCGCCGTTCTGCCTCGTGGCCACTTCGTCCGCGGACGGACGGTGCGACGTCTCCCCCAAGGGCGACCCGCCCGGCTTCACCTACGTGCTCGACGACCACACGATCGCCATCCCCGACCGGCCGGGCAACCGCCGCGTCGATGGGTTCGAGAACGTGCTGACCAATCCGCAGGTCGGGCTGCTGTTCGTGGTTCCCGGTCGCGGTGACACGTTGCGGATCAACGGCCGCGCCCACCTGATCCGCGACGCGCCGTTCTTCGACGCCATGACGGTCAAGGGTCACCGGCCGCGATTGGCGCTCCTCGTGGAGATCGAGGAGGTCTTCTACCACTGCGCGAAGGCGTTCCTGCGCGCCCACCTGTGGGACCCCGCGACCTGGAACAGCGACGCGGTGCCCACCCGGGCGATTATCGCGCAGACGCTCGAGCGCCCGGAAGACTCATTGGCCGAGTTGCAGTCCTACTACGGCCCGGCGTACGCCGAGAAGCTCTACGGCTGACGGCTGCTCGCCAGAGCCACCGATCGGGCCGTCGCCGGTCCCGTTGCCTCCGGCCGCGACCGACGGGCCGGCAGGGTGACGGCCACGATCACCGCGCCCGCTAGCGTGGCGGCGGCGGCCACCAGCGAGGCCGCGTGCAGCCCATCGATGAACGCGTTCTGGACCTGGGTCGCCAGCTGGGGGTCCGAGGTCACGCGCGCCACGTCCAGACCGCCGGTCACCGAGGACATTGCCAAGGACCGCGCTCCGGTCGGCAGCGGTAGGCCCTCCAACGCGGAGCGGACCCGGCCGCCGTAGAGGGAGACCAGGACCGAGCCCATCACCGCCACGCCAAGGGTGCCGCCGATTTCGCGGGTGGTGTCGTTGACCGCCGAACCGGCGCCCGCCTCGCGCAAGGGCAACACGGTCATGATGGATTCGGTGGCCGGCCCGGTGATCAGGCCGAGGCCGCCGGCCATCAACATCATGGCCACGATGATCCGTCCGAAGTAGGCCGTGTCGATCTGTGACGTGCTGGCCACGGCGAACCCGGCGGACATCAGCACCAGCCCGGTGGTGATCACCGTGGCCGCGCCGAATCGTTGGGCCAGTTGCACCGCGAGCGGGGCGGTCGCGCCGATGACCAGCGCGAAGGGCAAGGTCCGCAGTCCGGCGTCCAGCGTGCCGTAGCCCTTGACCGCCTGGAAGTACTGGGTGATCAGGAAGATGAAGCCGAAGAGCCCGAAGAACGCGATGGAGATTGCGCCGGCGGCCGCGCTGAAGCGCCGGTTGGCGAATAGGGCGACGTTGAGGATCGGGTTGCTCACCCGCAGCTCCCAGGCGGCAAAGGCGACGAGCAGGACCGCCGCCAGCGCAAACGCCGCGAGGCTCAGGGCACTGGCCCAGCCGTGCTGTGGCCCCTCGATGACGCTCCACACCAGCACCGTGATGCCCGCGACGGAGAGCAGCGTGCCGGCGACATCGAGCCGGCCGACTTGCTCGGCGCGCGACTCCGGCACCCAACGCAGCGTGACCGCCACCGCGACGACGGCCATTGGCACATTCACCCAGAACACCGAGGCCCACGAGTAGTGCTCCAGCAGGTAGCCCCCGCTGACCGGGCCGAGCGCGACGGCTACGCCGGCGATGGCCGACCAGATCCCGATCGCGACTACCCGTTCCTTGGCCACGGTGAAGATGTTGGTCAGCAGGGCCAGCGTGGCCGGGAAGATCAGCGCGGCGAACGCGCCCATGACCGCCCGCGCGCCGATGAGCGGACCCAGCGTGGTGACCGAGGCGGCCACCGCTGACGTCGCTCCGAAGCCGATCATGCCGGCCAGCAGCACGCGGCGGCGCCCGAGCCGGTCGCCCAGATGCCCGGCGGCCAGCAGCAGCCCGGCGAAGACCAGCGTGTACGCGTCGACGATCCATTGCAGTCCGCTGGTGCTCGCCGCCAGCTGCCGACTGATGCTCGGCAGGGCGACGTTGACGATGGTGTTGTCGATGCTGACCAGCAGCTCGGCCAGGCACAACACGAGCAAGGCGATCCAGCGGTTGCGCACCGCAAGATTGGCAACGGGTGCGTACATCCGCTGCTCAGATTGCCGAACCTGGCGGTGCCGGCGTCGCGAGGTGGTCAAGTTCATCACTCACTCCTGTAGTACGTTGTTCTATCGATGTAGAACACCGTGCTACAAGGAGACGTCCATGTCAAGTGCTTGGATCGAGCCCGTGCCCGACACCCACCGCACCTCGTCGCAACGTGGTGCGCCGGGGGGGCGGCGCACCCCGAGCGCAGACGTGCGCCAGGCCCTGGTCGATGCCGCAGTCAGCGTGCTGGAGCGCGACGGCTACGCGGGACTGACGGTGCGTGCGGTGGCCGTCGAGGCCGGCGTGGCCCCGATGGGTGTCTACAACCACTTCGCCGGCAAGCCCGGGTTGGTGGCCGCCGTGCTGGGTCGCGGCTTCGACGGCCTCACCGCCGCGGTCACCCCGCCGGTGGGCTTGGCCGCCGGGGACCGGCTGCGCGCCTGCGGCATCGGCTACCGCCGCTTCGCCCTGGCCAACCCGGTCACGTACACCTTGATGTTCGGGCGCCCGCCCGAGCC
>JALZBL010000175.1 GCA_030947395.1 Actinomycetota bacterium
CGGTACGCCGCTGGGAGGCGCTGGTCGAGGAGCTGCTCGGCCAGCTGCGCCGGCCGCCGCGCCATCCGCTGACGATGGCGCGCTTCGGGCTGACCGGGGTGCGCTCGGCCCAGCACGTCGCCCGGCGGCGCTTCGGCGGTGAGCCGGCCCGGGCACTGTTCGGTGGCCTGGCGTGCCACTCGATGCTGCCGCTGACCGGCGCCAGCACGGCCGCGTACGGCGTGCTGATGGGCATGCTCGGACACGCGGTGGGCTGGCCGGTGGTCGAGGGCGGCAGCGAGCGCATCGTGGACGCGCTGGTGGGCATTTTCCGCGGGTTGGGTGGCGAGATCATCACGGACGCGCGGATCGACTCGCTGGCCGTGCTACCCCCCGCCCGCGCGACGCTGCTCGACATCACGCCGCGGCAGTTCGGCGAGCTGGCCGGCGATCGGCTGCCCGGGTCCTACCGCCGGCGGCTCGACCGGTTCCGCTACGGCCCCGGGGTGTTCAAGGTCGACTGGGCACTGTCAGGTCCGGTGCCCTGGCGGGCGCCGGAATGCCGGCGCGCGGCGACCGTGCACCTAGGCGGGACGCTGCCCGAACTGGTCGCATCCGAAGCCGCCGTCGCAGCCGGCGAGCACTCCGAGCGGCCCTACGTGATCGCCGTCCAGCCCGGCGTGGTGGACCCGAGCCGAGCGCCGGCGGGTCAGCACACACTGTGGGCGTACTGCCACGTGCCGAACGGCTCCCGCGAGGACATGACCGCGCGGATCGAGGCGCAGGTCGAGCGCTTCGCGCCGGGATTCGGCGACCTGGTGATCGCCCGGCACACGCGCGACACTGCCGCCCTGGAGGCGGAGAACGCCAATTACGTGGGCGGCGACATCAACGGGGGTGTGCAGGACATCCGGCAGACCCTCCTGCGCCCCACCCCGCGATGGAATCCGTACGGCACGCCGCTTCCCGGGGTGTACCTCTGCTCGTCGTCCACCCCACCGGGCGGTGGAGTGCATGGGATGTGCGGCCACTTGGCGGCCCGCTCCGCGCTGCGCCAGGTGTTCGGCCGCCGGCGCCTGACCCTGCCCGCCGAGCTCCCGCGCGGCGCGGTCCTTCCGGGGTGAGGGCGACGACCCGTACCCGCGATTCGCATCGACTGCCCCGGCTGGTTGTGGCTGCGAGGTGCGCGGTGATGCGAGCCTCGCGGGCGGCCACCGTCGCCGCCATCGGGGGTTATGCATTCTGCCTGGCCCTCTTGCTCTTCACGGTGTGGTTGCTCACCCAGAACCAGGTATCGGGAGGCACGGTGTCGGGCCAGGATCTGGCGCTGGCGCTGACCGCGCCGGCGGTTGGCGCGGTGATCGTGGCCCGCCGGCCGGGAAACCGAATCGGGCAGTTGCTGCTGCTGGCCGGCTTCGGTGCCTCCGCGCAGGTGTGCGGCTCGCAGTACGCGCAATACGCGCTGCATACGCGCCCCGGCGCGTTGCCCGGCGGCGTGTGGGCATTGTGGATCTCCGACTGGGTGTGGGTGCTCGCGTTCTCCAGTGTGGTGCTGTTCCTGCTCCTGGTCTTTCCCACCGGCCATCTGCCGTCCAGACGGTGGCGCCCGATGGCGTGGTTCAACCTGGTGATTGCCCTGGCGCTCTTGCTGATCACCGGCTTCGATCCCGGCCGGCTGGATGACGCTGTGCCCGGTTCGACCAACCCGGTGGGGATCGGGGCCATGGCAAGGGCAGTCCCAGCCGTCGGACCGATCGCTGTGGTGGCATTGGCCTCGGCGATGATCTGCATGGGGGGTCTGCTCGCGCGGCTGCGCCGGGCCCAGGGGGTCGAGCGCGCGCAACTCAAGTGGTTTGTCTACGCGGCGGGACTCGCGGTCGTCACGCTGCTTGGCTCGAGATACGGGCTGGGCAGCTTGGCATCCGGGGGCGTGGTGGTCCTGCTCGACTGGTCGAGCGCCATTGCCGTTGGGGGCGTTCCCATCGCCATCGGCATCGCGGTGCTGCGCTACCGGCTGTACGAGATCGACCGACTGGTCAGCCGCACCCTGTCCTACGCATCCATCACCGGACTCCTCGTGGCTGTCTATGTCGGGCTGGTCACGGTCGTGACCCGGTTCACCCCCACCGGCAACTCCCTGGCGGTGGCCGGCTCGACGCTTGCCGTCGCCGCCCTCTTCCGGCCGTTGCGCCGGCGGGTGCAGGCGGTGGTCGACCGGCGGTTCAATCGGTCCCGCTACGACACCACGCGGACGGTGGACGAGTTCAACCTGCGGCTGCGCAACGAAGTTGATCTCGACGCGTTGCAGGGGGACATTCTCAGCGTCGTACACCGGACGATGGAGCCGGTCAACGCCTCACTGTGGCTGCGTGGTTCGGGATGACGCGCAATGCGCGGGCAAACGCCGTCGCAGCCCTCGTGGGTTATGGACTCTGCCTTGCCCTCTTGCTCTTCACGGTGTGGTTGCTCACGCAGAACGGCGTATCCGGAGGCACGGTGTCGGGCCAGGATGTGGCGCTCGCGCTGACCTGTCCGGCAGTCGGTGCGCTGATCGTCGCCCGCCGGCCCGGAAACCGGATCGGGCAGTTGCTTCTGCTGACCGGTTTCGGCGCGTCCGCGCAGGTGTGCAGCCGGCAGTACGCGCAGTACGCGCTGCACACGCGGCCCGGCGGGCTGCCCGGGGGCGTGTGGGCATTGTGGGTCTCGGATTGGGTGTGGGTGGTCGGGTTCTCCGGTGTCGTGCTCTTCCTTCTCCTGGTGTTTCCCACCGGCCATCTGCCGTCCGGGCGGTGGCGTCCGATGGCGTGGTTCAACGTGACGATCGCCGCGGCCCTGTTGTTGGTCAGCGCCTTCGGCCCCGGGCATATGGGTGACACTGCAACTGGCCCGATCAATCCGGTCGGGGTTGCTGCACTCGCGGGCATCGCCCCGGCCGTCGGAGCCATTTTCGTGCTGGCCTTGGCCTCGACGCTGATCCGCATCGGCGGGCTGGTCGCGCGGCTGCGCCGGGCCCGGGGCGTCGAGCGGGCTCAGCTCAAGTGGTTCGTCTACGCTGCGGCAATCGCGGTTGTCACGCTGCTCGGTGACGGGCTGAGCTGGTTGGGATCCGCGGGCGTGGTCATCCTGCTCGACTGGTCAAGCACGATTGCCCTGGGTTGCGTTCCCATCGCCATCGGCATCGCCGTCTTGCGCTACCGGCTGTACGAGATCGACCGGCTCGTCAGCCGGACCCTCTCCTACGCATTGATCACCGGCCTGCTCGTCGCAATCTATGCCGGGCTGGTCACCGTGGTCACCCGGTTCACCCCCACGGGGAACTCCCTCGCAGTGGCCGGGTCGACGCTTGCGGTGGCGGCGCTGTTCCGGCCGTTGCGCCGGCGGGTTCAGGGTGCGGTCGATCGCCGGTTCAACCGCGCCCGGTACGACGCCGGCCGTACGGTCGAGTCGTTCAGCGCGCGACTGCGCGAGCAGGTCGACCTGGCTTCGGTGCAGGAGGACCTGCTCAGCGTCGTGCAGGTGACCATGCAGCCCACGGCCACCCGCCTGTGGTTGCGCACCGACGGGCGGGTAGCCCGGTGAGCGCTCGTTGGCCCGGCCGGGCCGCGTGGTCGGTCGCCGCCCTGTCAGCCTGCCTCGCCGCCGCGTACGTCGTCATTCTGCGGATCGATGTGCTCAGCGGGCGCAACGCCAACATCGATGACCACTGGCTGCCCGGCGTGGTCTCCGCCATCTCCTATCCGGTGTTGGGCGCCGTCGTGCTGTCCAAGCACCCCCGCAACCGGCTCGCCTGGGTCTTCGTCCTCATCGGCCTCGGGGCGGCGCTGGGACTGTTTACCGAGCAGTACGCCCTCCACGGCACCCTGGTGCGACCGGGCGCATTGCCCGCGGTGACCGCCGTCGCATGGCTCGGCGTGGTCGTAGGGAACGTTGCATGGGTATCCACACCGCTGCTCCCGCAACTGTTTCCGGACGGCCGGCCCCTGTCGGTCCGGTGGCGGTGGCTACTGCGCCTCACGCTGCTGCTGATCGTATTGGGCGCCCTCTCGTTCGCGATCCGGCCGGGCCGGCTGAACCCTGGGGTGCCCGGCGACAACCCGTTCGCGCTGGACGCCTCGCTATGGAAGCAGCTACACGGTCTGCGGGCGGTGGCCGGCTACCTACTCGGGCCCGCTGCAGCGGTCGTGATTCTCGGGTCACTGGTGAGCCTGGTGCTGCGCTACCGTCGGGCCCGAGGGGCAAGTCGCCAGCAGATGAAGCTGTTCGTCGCGTCCTTCGTATTCTTCGCGGCGGCGCTGTTCGTCTACCCGTACTTCCCTTACCCGTTTATCACCAACGCACTGATCTCGCTCGTGCCGCCGGTTGCGTTCGGCGTTGCCATGATGCGATACCGGCTGTACGACATCGACCGCGTCATCAGCCGGACGTTTGCCTACGCCGTGCTGACCGGATTGCTGCTGGCCGTCTACGTTGTGCTCGTCACGGCCGTCACGCGTCTGTTGCCGCACGGGTCGAGTCTCGCGGTCGCGATCGCCACGCTGGGTGTGGCGGCCCTGTTCCAGCCCCTGCGGCGCCGCGTTCAGGGTGTTGTCGATCACAGGTTCAATCGGGCCCGCTTCGACGCGGAGCGCACGATCGACGACTTCGCCCGCCGGCTGCGCAGCGAGGTCGCCCTGGAGACGGTGCGGACGGACCTGCTCGGCGTCATCGAGCAGACGATGCAGCCGGCACACGCCGGCTTGTGGCTTCGATCCGGAGAGGTGCGGCAATGACCTCAATGGCGCGCCCGGCCCATCTGGCTACCGCCGGCGGATTTGCCGTGCACAACCTCTTCGAACTCTTCGCCGGCCTCGGCA
>JALZBL010000176.1 GCA_030947395.1 Actinomycetota bacterium
GCCCGGGGGACCACCATGAGCCGACGGTCTATCGGTGAGGAGGCTCGATGTTCCAGCGGATCGATCACGTCGGCATCGCCGTGGCCGACCTCGACGCGGCGATCGCGTTCTACCGCGACACGTTCGGCCTCCAGTGCGTGCACCAGGAGGACAACACCGAGCAGGGCGTGCGCGAAGCCATGCTGGCCGTCGGCGACGGCGCCACGCGCATCCAGCTGCTCGCCCCACTTGAGCCGGACTCCCCGATCGCCGCCTTCCTGGACCGCCGCGGGCCAGGCGTGCAACACGTGGCCTACACCGTCGAGGACGTCGAGGCGGCCGCCGCCGCGCTGCGGGACAAGGGGCTGACCCTCCTCTACGAGGGCGCGCGCCGGGGAACGAGGGCCAGCCGCGTCAACTTCGTCCATCCCAAGGATGCCGCAGGCGTCCTGGTCGAGCTGGTGCAACCTCCTAGCGCCTAGCGTCGCCAACCCGGTAGGTGGAGCAGGATCGCCCGTAACGGCAACGCCGGCGGACCACCGGGAGGTGGGACAATCGCCGGCATGAGCAGCGACCACACGTCGGAACTCTTCCCGATCCTGGAGGACGACGGGCGCGAGTTCGAGACCACCATGCGCGGCTACGACCGGCGTCAGGTGGACTCCTATCTCGCCCGGACCGAGGCCGAGCTGGCCGCGTTGACCGGCGAACGAGACTCCGCCCTCAACCGCAGCGCGGATCTGGCCGCGCAACTGGCCAACTCCCACGCCGAGATCGAATCGCTGCGGCGACGCCTGGTCGACACCGCGGTCGAGGTGACGCCGGAGAACGTGCACGCCCGCGTGCGTCCCATCGTCGAGCTGGCTCAGGCCGAAGCGCGCGGAATCCGGGAGTCGGTGGATCGCGAGGCCAGCCACCTGCGGATGCTGGCCGATGCCGACGCCGCCGAGACCCGCCGCCAGGCCGCCCACGACGCCGAGCGCATGCGCGCCCAGGCGCAAGCCGACCTCCAGCGGGCCACCGACGCGGCCGCCCAGCGCGAGCACGAGGCCGACGAGATCCTCAACGCCGCCCGTGCCGAGATCGCCGAGCGCCACGATCGGGTGCACCGCGAAGCCGAACTCCTGCTCGGTGACGCTCGGGCCGAGGTCCAGGCGCTCACCGCCCAGGCCAACGCCGAACGCGAGCGGTTGGACTCCGCAGCCAGCGCCATGCGGGTACGGGCCAACGAAGACTTCGAGATTGCCCTGCGCGTGCGCCGCAGTCACGAGCAGAAGCTCGACGACGAACGTCACGCCGCCGCGGTGGCGCAGTCCGCGCGCATCTCCGCCGAGGCGGGGGCCGAGGCCCAGCGGATGGTCGCCGAGGCCAGCGCCCACGCCCAGCGGATGGTCGCCGAGGCCACCGCCGACTCCGAGGGCCGGATCGCCGAGGCCAATGCCCGGGTGAACCAGCTGGTCGAACTGCGCCGCCGAGTCCAGGCCGACCTCGACAGCGTGCACGGCCGGCTGGGCCAGGTGCTGGCCCACGTCGCCGAGGCGGCCGAGGACCACGCCCGCCCGGATCCCACCGCGACCGACGATCACCCCGGCCTCGATCCCGCGGCGGCCACCCCGGCCACCGCGGCCGCCCGGGCCACCCCGGCCGAGCCGGCCGTGCCGTAGCCGGCGACCACCGACGGACCTCACTCCAGCGCGGCCGTCCGACCGGCTAACCGGTTCCGAGCGCGGAGCTACCCACCGGCCGGCAGGGCCGGCAGTTCCTCCAGCGCCGCGTCCACGCGCCGCAACTGCGACTGGGCGGCGTCGCGCCGCTGGCGGACCCCGAGCACCACGTGCTCGGGCGCCTTGGCCAGGAATGCCTGGTTGCCGAGCTTGGCCGTCGCCTGGTCGAGCTCCTTGACCGCCGCGGACCGGTCCCGGCTCAGCCGGGCTCGTTCGGCCCTGACATCGATCGCGCTGGAGAGGTCCAGCTCCACCCGGACGCCACCCGCGGTCGCCAGCGACGCCGTTGCCCGGAACCCGGGACCGGGCGAAGTCAGCCGCAGCAGGTGCCGCACCGCGCGCAGCTGGAACTGTCCGAGCGGACCGTCGAGATGCGCCGGGACGCGCTGGGCCGGTTTGAGACCCTGATCCGCGCGGAAGCGGCGGACTTCGGTGATCACGTCACGCACCTCGGCGATCACCCGCTCGGCGTCGTCGTCGGCGCGGCCGCGGTCCGGTCGCGGCCAGGCCGCGATGACGATCGACTCGCGCCCGGTCAGCTCGGTCCACAGCGCCTCGGTGATGAAGGGCATCATCGGGTGCAGCAGCCGCAACAGCGCGTCGAGCACCTGGCCGAGCACGCGGCGAGTCGTCGCGGCCGCCTGCGAATCGTCGCCGCCGAGGCTCACCTTGGCCAGCTCCAGGTACCAGTCGCACACCTCGTCCCACGCGAAGTGATAGAGCAGGTCGGCGATCTTGGCGAACTCGAAGTCGGCGTAGAGATCGTCGACGGCCGCAATCACCGCTTGGAGCCGGGCGGTGATCCAGGCGTCGGCCGCGTCGAGATCGTCCGGCAGCTCCCCCTCGGTCGTGGCTCCGTTCATCAGGGCGAAGCGAGTCGCGTTCCACAACTTGGTGCAGAAGTTGCGCGAGCTCTGCACCAGCTCCTCACTCACCGGGGCGTCCGCGCCAGGGTTGCCGCACCGGGCGAACGTGAAGCGGGTCGCGTCGGTGCCGTAGGCGTCCATCCACTCGATCGGGTCAATACCGTTGCCGCGCGACTTCGACATCTTGCGGCCCTGCTTGTCGCGCAGCATGCCGTGCAGGACGACGGTGTGGAACGGCACGGTGGGCGAACCACCCACCTCGGCGTAGACGCCGAACATCATCATCCGTACCACCCAGAAGAACAGGATGTCGTAGCCGGTGAGGAGCACGGTCGTCGGGTAGAAGGCGCGCAGGTCAGGCGTGTCGTCGGGCCAACCCAGCGTCGAGAACGGCCACAGCCCCGAGGAGAACCAGGTGTCCAGCACGTCCTCGTCCTGCGTCCAGCCGGCCGGTGGGGCCTCTCCCGGGCCGAGGCAGACCCGCTCGGTGCCGTCGGGTGAATACCAGACCGGGATCCGATGGCCCCACCAGAGCTGGCGGCTGATGCACCAGTCGTGCAGGTTGTCGACCCAGGCGAAGTAGCGCGGCGCCATCTCGGGTGGGCTGATCACGACCCGGCCGTCCCGCACAGCGCCCCCGGCGGCCCGGGCGAGTGAATCGACGGCGACGAACCACTGCAGCGACAGCCGCGGCTCGATCGGCTCCTTGCTTCGCTCCGAATGCCCGACCGAATGCACGTAGGGCCGCTGCTCGGCCACGATGCGGCCCTGCTCGCGCAGCCGTTCCCGTACCGCCACGCGGGCCGCGAAGCGGTCCAACCCGTCGAACTCGGTACCGGTGCCGTCGATGCGTCCCTCCTCGTCCATGATCGTCGGCATGGCCAGGCGGTGCCGTAGACCGATGGCGAAGTCATTCGGGTCGTGCGCCGGAGTCACCTTGACTGCTCCGGTGCCGAAGTCCGGGTCGACGTGGTCGTCGGCGATCACCGGGATCAGCCGGCCGGTGAGCGGCAGCTCCAGCTGGGTGCCGACCAGGTCGGCGTAACGCGGGTCGCCCGGGTGGACGGCGACGGCGGTGTCACCGAGCATCGTCTCGACTCGGGTGGTGGCCACCACGACCGACGGTCCGGATCCGTCGGTGCGGCCGTAGCGGATGTGCACCAGCTCACCAGCCACCTCGCGGTGGTCGACCTCGGCGTCGGAGAGCACCGAACGCAGCACCGGCGACCAGTTGACCAGCCGCTCGGCGCGATAGATCAGACCGTCGTCGTACAGCCGTTTGAACATGGTCTGCACGGCCCGGGACAAGCCCTCGTCCAGGGTGAACCGCTCACGCGTCCAGTCCACGCTGTCGCCGAGGCGACGCATCTGGTCCAGGATCTGTCCGCCGTACGCCGCCTTCCACTGCCACACCCGATCGATGAACGCCTCGCGGCCGAGTTCCCGGCGGCTGGTGCCCTCCTCGGCGAGTTCCTTCTCCACCAGGGCGTGCACCGCGATGCTGGCGTGATCCATCCCCGGCAGCCACAGCGCCTCCTTGCCCTGCATGCGGGCCCGGCGGACCAGGGAGTCCATAAGGGTGTGCTCGAAGGCGTGGCCGAGGTGCAGGCCGCCGGTGACGTTCGGGGGTGGGATCACCATGCTGAACCGCTCGCGGGTGCTGGTCGTGTCGGCGGTGAAGTAACCGCGCGACTCCCACCGCGCGTACAGCCCCGCCTCGACCTCGACCGGCTGGTAGTGGGTCGCAAGGGTGGTCGACGGCTGCGGATCGGTGGTCGTCACCCCGGCGATTCTACGAACCGGTGGCCCCGCGCCGGTCGTGCTCGGTTGCCCCAGTGGGATCGGTCATTTCCCCGGGTGGCGCCGACGGGTTCGCCCCTTCGGGGCCGAGACCGGTTCAGGCGTTCTCCGGCACGATGGTGACTGCGATCAGCACCGCCCGGGCGCCCGGCGGCTGGTCCTCGGCCGTACGGCGCGGCAATGCCTCGACCGCCTCGATGAGTATCTTTCCCACCGCCAACGCCTCGGCCGGGGTGAGGAAGCGGCCACTGGTGGTGATGACGGTCGGGTCCCGCCACTCGCTCTCCTCGGCCTGATCGGCGAACCAGGCCAGCACTGCGCGGCGCTGGCGCTCGAGCAGGCGCGCCACGAGCAGCGTCGAGGCCGCGGCCGAGGCGGCCGGCTGGTCCGGGATGATCGAGAAGCCACCTTCGGCCAACTTCCACCGACGCTCGC
>JALZBL010000177.1 GCA_030947395.1 Actinomycetota bacterium
TTGGGGCACCACGACCCGCACGCCGTCGTCGGTGACGAGCACCCGGACCCGGCCGCCGAAATGCGTCGACAGCAGCGACTCGTCCAGCACTTTGACCGGCGATCCGGACGCCACGACGGCGCCCCCGGCAAGAAGCACCAGCCGGTCGGCGAACTGAGCCGCCAGCGTCAGGTCGTGCATCGCGCTCACCACGGTCAGCTCTCGTTCCCGGCGCAGTTCGTCCACCACCTCCAGCGCGTCGACGCGCCGGCCGAGATCCAGCGCACTGGTCGGCTCGTCGAGCAGCAGCACCGGCGCCTCCTGCGCCAGAGCCCGGCACAGCACGACACGTTGCAGCTCACCGCCGGACAGGGTCGACAGGCGCCGGGGCACCACGGCGCCCAGCCCGAGCCGATCCAGGAGTTCGGCGCAGTGGCGGCGGTCGCGCGCGGTCTCCGCACCGAAGTAGCCCAGGTGGGGCGTGCGCCCGAGCAGGGTGTAGTCGATGACCGACATCTCGGCGGGCAGTTCGGGTTTCTGCGGCACGTAGGCCACCAGCTGCGCCCGCTGCCGGCGGGACAGATCTCGGGTGAGCCGGCCGTTCACCCGCACCGTCCCGTCGTAGTGCTCGAGGTGGGCGATGGCGCGCAGCAACGTCGTCTTGCCCGCTCCGTTCGCGCCGATCAGCCCGACCCACTCGCCGTGGGCCACCGACTCGGTCACATCGTGGACGGCGTTCGTCGGCTCGAACCGCACGTTGACCTTGTCCAGGGCGATCATCGGCGGGATTCGCTCCCGGGGCGGCACCGGGAGCATGGGTGCGGCCGGTGCCACCGCCGAACCGGCGACTCGGACCACTGACTCGACCATCCTCACAGCACCCCTTGTCGGGAGCGGCGGGAGCGGAGCACGAACAGGAAGAAGGGAGCGCCGATTATCGCGGTGACCACGCCGATCGGCACCTCGCCCGGCGCCTCGACGGTGCGGGCCAGCAGGTCGGCCAGCACCAGGAAGGCGGCCCCGCCGATCATCGACACCGGCATGAGCACTCGGTAGCTGGCGCTGCTGGCCAGCCGCACCGTGTGCGGAACGATGATGCCGACGAAGCCGATGAGTCCGCTTACCGACACCGCGGCGGCGGTGCCGAGGGTGGCGGCGGCCACGATGACCAGCCGGGTGCGCTCGGGATGGATGCCGAGCGTGGCGGCCTCGTCCGGCCCCACCCGCAGCACGTCGAGGATGCGCCGGTGCGTCAGCAGAACAGTGCCGCTGATGATCACGTACGGGAGGATGAGCCTGACGTCGGACCACGACCCGACCGACAGGCTGCCGAGGATCCAGTTATAAATCTGCTGGATCTGCTGCGTGTGCTGCTGCTGGAGGTAGGTCTGGATGGCGGTCAGCAGCGCGGCCACCGCCACCCCGGCGAGCACGATCGAGCGGCCCGATGATCGCCGGTCACCGGCCACCCCGACCAAGTAGGTCATGGCGACTGCGGCCACCCCGCCGAGGAAGGCGGCCACCGGCAGCACCAGTGACGTGTTGTGCCCGGACACGATGACCATGGTCGCGCCCAGGCCGGCACCCGCCGCGACGCCCAGCAGGTACGGGTCGGCCAGCGGGTTGCGGAAGACGCCTTGGTAAGCCGTGCCACCCGCGGCGAGCATGGAACCGACCAACCCGGCCAGCACGACTCGGGGCATCCGCAGCTGCCAGACGATGGTCTGGTCGAGGGCGGATGCGTGGCTGTGGAAGTGGAGCAACGGGATCCGGGCCAGCAACATGCTGACGAGGTCGCCGAAGCTGATGCCGACCGGGCCTACGGCGATGCCCAGCAGCATCACGGCAAGCAAGACCACGGCGGCGACCAGGATCGGAAGCCGGGCCGAGACACTGTGCGGCACGGCCGCGGCGCCGCGATCCACCGACCAGTCCGCGTCGGCGCCAGTCGGTGCCGCGCTCACCACCCGCTCACTCATGTGCACCGCCCGATCACGATGTCACCGGGTGCTGCTTCAGTTCGGTCGAGACCTGTTGGAGCAACACCACGATCCGCGGCCCCCAACGGGACGCGATGTCGTCATTCAGGCCGAGTATCCGGCCATCCCTCACCGCGGCCAGGTGTGACCAGCCCGGCCGGGTTGCCACCGTCGCGGCCGACTGCTTACAGCAGATCGTGTCGGCCAACAGGATGTAGGCGGGGTTCGCGCTGAGGATGAACTCAGCGTTCAGCTGGGGGTAGCCGCCGGCCGCGGCAGCACCCTTGGCCGAGTCGGCGATGCTCTTCAGACCGAGCAACTCGAGCACCTGCCCGATGAAGGTGGACGACGTCTCGGAGTAGTAGGTCTGATCGAGCTCGTAATAGTAGGTAGCGGGACGGCCGCGCTTCGGCGTGCTCGCCACGACCTCGGCCATCTTGGCCTTGATCTTCGCGACCTCGGCCTTGGCCTCACCCGGGTGACCGGTGGCCTGACCCAGTTGCACGAACTGCTGGTACTCCTGCTCCAGGTTCTGGGCCGCCGGATCATTGAGGACCTTGATGCCGAGGGCGTTCAGTTGCTTGCCCAGTCCCGACGTGATCTGGGCGGCCACTACCAGATCAGGCTTGTACGCGGCGATGGCCTCAACGTTCGGCCTGTTGCCGTCGAGCTTCGTCATCGGCGTCCCCGACGGGTAGTTCGAGAACTTGTCGACCGCCTTCACCTGCGGGCCCGCGCCGATGGCGTAGAGCATCTCGGTGGCCGTGGGTGACAACGACACGATCGCCATGGGCTTGGTCTTGATTTCCACCGTGCCATTGGCCGCGTGGATGGTGACCGGGAACTGCGAGCGTGCCGTCGGAGCCGTCTTCGTCGGGGAACTACTACTGCACCCGACCGCCACCACCAGTGGTGCGGCCGTCACCAGAAGCAACAGCCGAGTGTGCTTGAACATTGATCATCCTCCATCGACTTGCGGAGGACGAAGTGCGCCCGCTAGGACACCCGACATAGAGGCACCCAAACGAACCGCCCTTCCTCCGAGGGACAGGTTTCGTCAATGCAAGGCAGGCGTCCGGGCTCGCCCCTATTTCAGGAGCAGTACCGTTGCGGGACAGCGCCGGGTTCTCACCGGTCTTCGCTGGACTTGCACCACCCCGGGCTCAAAGTCCGAGGCGGGGAAATGCTACCGCTCCCGATCGTCTATGGCTTGGGTGTGTGACGGTCTCGGCGGTGGCGACGAGTCGTCTGGTCGCCCGCTATCTGGTTCACCGGCCGTCGGCGTGGCCGCATGCTGGTCGAGGTCTGCACTGAGATCACGCTCGTCGGGCTCGTCCTCGCTGAGTCAACCGAGCCGGCGCGCAGGCGCGCCCGCGCCGACCGCGAACACCGCTCCAGGGCCGACCTCGTGCCAGGGACAGTCCGCCGCTTGGTGACCGGCGAGCCAGCCGAGGGCATACCGGATCGCATCGCCGTGGCTCACCACGATGGCGTCCATTCCGGCAATCGGGCCGAGGACGTCAGCCATCCGGTCGAAGACCTGGCGCGCCGACTCGCCGCCTCCGATCGGGACGTCCGGATCAGACCAATCGACATCGGCGACCGTGGCGCGAGCGGCGACGTTGCCCATGCCCTCAAGCCGTCCGAGCGCCTGCTCCCGGAGCCGGCGGTCCAGGCGAGGCGCAAGGCCCAAACGAGCGCCGACGATCTGCGCGGTCTGCACCGCTCGGACCAGATCGCTGCAAAGCAGCAACGTCGCCGAGCGCCCAGCCCGCTCGAGATCGGCCGCCACAAGCCCCGACGCAGCCGCCGTCTGTCGGCGACCCAACTCAGTCAGGGCCGGATGAACCGTCTGACCCTGGGTGCGTTGCTGCACATTCCACACCGATTGCCCGTGCCGGATCAGATAGAGCATTGACCTCACCGACTGAGTATCGGTGACGGTGCAGTCTCCAGCCCCAATCGGCGAACTGCCGGGCCCCCCCCCGTCAGCTCGGTTCCAGATCGATGAGTCGTTGCCCGCGAGGCGCTCGACGAGTTCGGGGCGTTGGTGAGGTTGCAGTGTCGAGCTCGGCGTCGCAGCGCCTGACGCGGTCCTCGATCACAACGCGGTGGTGGCGGTCAGTGAACTCGAACCGGACAACCTCGGGCTGACTGCCCGGCCCGCTCCCCACGAGCGGCCCGTACCCTCGGCCCGTGAGTGAGGCAGCGGGGTCCCCGCAACCGGCGGACCTCGACCCGGTGGTGAACCTGACCACGGATATCGGCTGGCCCGATTCCGACGCCGAACGCAGCGTGCGCGAGCAGCTGAGCGGAGCCGGTCTCGGCCGGTTGGCCGAGCTGGGCGCGTGGCTGGCGGGCGTTCAGACGCTGGTCCCGCCGCGGACACCGGCCCGGCCCCGCTTGCTGTACGTGTCGACGGGCGCCGAAGCACCGGCGTTGTCGAGCGGACTGGCCGATGTGGCCGGGGTCGGCGTGCGCACTATCGCCCTGCCGGGCGGCCCGGAGTCAATGATAGATGCGGTGGCCGCCGGTGCCGCCGCGGTCGACGCCGAGGTGGAAAGCGGCGCCGACCTGTTGCTGGTCGCCGATCCGGCCGACGCCGACGAGGTCGCCGCCCTGACCGCGATCAGCCTCCTCACATCCCTGGAGCCGGTGCGCGTGGTCGGAACCAGCAGCGACCGCAGCGACGCCGACTGGATGACGACGGTCGCTGCGGTCAGGGATCGCCGGCGGTCCGCGGTCTATCTGCGCTCCGAGCACCAGGCCCTGCTCGCCGCCCTCGGCTCGCCGCACCTGGCTGCGC
>JALZBL010000178.1 GCA_030947395.1 Actinomycetota bacterium
CGGTGGTTCCTCTTCGCCGCGGGCTTCGGTTTCGACGCGGCGGTGGTGGCCGCGGTGGAGCGGGAGCGGCGGCGCGGCCAGCCCTCGACCCACGCGCTCTACGTCCGCCTGGCCGTCCAGGAGTACTTGCGCAGCCCGCGCGGTAAGGGTCCGATCACCTTGCTGCGCGCCGACGGAACCACTCGCAGCGGCCTGCACTTCGCCGTCGTCGCCAACACCAGCCCGTGGACCTACCTGGGCGAGCGTCCGGTCACACCCACGCCAGCTGCCTCGTTCGAGACCGGGTTGAGCCTGTACGCCCGCCGCCGGATGGGGCCCTTGTCGGTGCTGCGCGGCCTGGCCGACCTGCTCTCTCCCCGCCGGACACCGGGCGGTGGTGGGGTGCTGGTCGAGGAGGATCTGCCGGGCTTCGTCCTGCGCAGTTCACGTCCGACGCCCATGCAGGTGGACGGTGATTTCCTCGGCGAGCGGGAGGAGATCCACTTCAGGAGCATCCCGCGGGCGCTATCGGTGATCGTTTGAACCGGCCCGCACCCTTGCCTGATCGGCCGGCCCGGACCACACTTGCTCGACCGGCAACGTCGCCGCTCGTCCCGAAGCCCCCGCCACTGACCGGTCTGGCGATCGATCGAGCGTCGGACCGCAATCGATCGACGGAAAGCCTTGCGGTCTGCCTTAGCTCGTGAAAGAATTCACAAGCACGAAACGCACCGCCGCCCGCAGCCACCCCGGGCGTCCGGCCTCCCCATACCGTTGAAGGAGCACGACCATGGACTGGCGTCACCGGGCGATCTGCCGTGACGAAGACCCCGAGCTGTTCTTCCCGATCGGGAACACCGGGCCGGCACTGCTGCAGATCGAACAGGCGAAGGCCGTCTGCCGCCGTTGCCCGGTGACCCAGGAGTGCCTGTCGTGGGCGCTGGAGACCGGACAGGACGCCGGCGTGTGGGGCGCGCTGAGCGAGGACGAACGCCGCGCGCTCAAGCGGCGTAACGCCCGCGCCCGGGCCCGGATGGCCTGACCGACTTCACCTGCTCCGCGATTCCCACCTGCTCCGCGATGCCGACGCTGACCCGATCTGAACGCCGTCAGCCGAGGCCGGCCAGTTCGACCTCCAGCGTGACGATGGTGCCGCTGGCGGGACCGGCGCGCGGGCGCCACTGAACCTGGGTGTGCAGTTCGGCGTCGGCCAGCGTCCGCACGATCTGCAATCCCAGCCGGTCGCTGCGGGCGGGGTTGAAGTTCTCCGGCAGCCCGCGTCCGTCGTCGATCACCGCCACGGCCAGCCTCGTCCGGTCGCGGGCGGCGCTGACCTCCACCGTGCCGTGTTCCTCCCCCTCGAAGCCGTGCTCGACGGCATTCTGGATCAGCTCGGCCAGGACCATGACCAGCGCCGTTGCCACGTCGGCGTTCAGGTCGCCGAAGGAACCGGAGCGCCGTAGCTCCACCCGGGTCCCGGCGCCGGTGACCTCGGCCAGCACACCCATCAACCGGTCGAGCACGCCGTCGAAGGCGACCGCATCCTCATCGGTCACCGAAAGCGTCTCGTGGACCAGGGCGATGGCACTCACCCGCCGCATCGCCTCCTCGAGGGCGGTGCGCGCCTGCGGCGCCGAGACCCGCCTGGCCTGCATGCGCAGTAGCGCCGCCACCGTCTGCAGGTTGTTCTTCACCCGATGGTGGATCTCGCGGATCGTCGCGTCCTTGCTCATGATCTGGCGGTCGCGGCGGCGCAGCTCGGTGACGTCCTGCAACAGCACGAGCGCTCCGAGCCGCTCCCCGCGCGGAGTGAGCGGCAGTGGCTGGAACAGCACGGTGGCGCCCCCGCCGTCTACCTCCTGGCCACCGGCGTGCACGCCCTCGACCGCCGCCTCGACCCGCTCCACCAGGTACCCGGCGTGCAGGGGGTCGCGCAGCGCCGAGCCGAGGACGGCCGCGAACGGCTGACCGACGACCTCGCCGACCGCGCCGAGGCGGCGCAAGGCCGACAGCGCGTTCGGGCTGGCGTAGAGCACGTCGGTGCTTCGGTCCAGGCGCAGCAGGCCGTCCCCGACCCGAGGCAGGGCGGTGCCCTCCGGCTCGGGCCATGGTCCGGGAAAAGTCCCGTCGGCCACCATCGCGGCCAGATCCGCGGCGGACTGCAGGTAGGCCAGCTCGAGCGGACTGGGTCCGCGCACCATGGTCAGGTTGGAGTCGCGGGCGAGGACCGCGACAACCGCGCCGTCGAACAGCACCGGGATGGCCTCGTGGCGCACCGCTAGATCGTCGGACCACTCCGGGTCACTCTCCCGAAAGATCCGCTTCTCCTCCACCGCGGTGCGCAGGGCCGCCGCGCGGGCGCCGTCGCGGCGATGGCCGACACGGTCCGCGACGTGCGCCGTCGGCCCGGTGGTAGGCCGGCACTGGGCCACACACAGGTATTGGCCGTCGTCCTCGGCAACCCACAAGAGCAGGTCGGCGAAGGAGAGGTCAGCCAGCAGCTGCCACTGGCCGACCAGGCGTTGCAGGTGGTCCACCGCGCGGGCGTCGAGGTGGGTATGGGCGGCGAGCTGGTCGGTCAATGAGGACATCACGGCAACTGTCCCACGCCGATTATCGAAGCGCGCGGCCCGCGCGTTGCCGACCAGGAGATGACTGACATCCCGCCCACTGGCGGCTATGGTCTCCTATGCACCGCCTCGCCGTTGCCCCCCGCATCGGCGCTCCGCGGGCGGCGGACCGCTGGAGGACGACCCGATGTCGGCACCTGTGCCCCCCACCCACCGCGCGCTTCCCCGCAGCGTCCTGCTCACGGTGCTCGCCCTGCTGGCCGTGCCGGTCGTGGCCATTCTCATCGTGCCGATCTACGCCCACGACGGTCCGAAGATCGCCGGCTGGCCGTTCTTCTACTGGTACCAACTGGTCTGGGTGCTGCTCAGCGGCGCATTCACCACGGCGGCGTTCCAGGTGGTCCGCCGCGCCCGCGCGCGGGACGAGGGATGAGCGCCGCGTCGGCCGCCGCCGCCACGGCAGTGCCGGTGGCCGCGGGCAAGGGCGTGAACGGCGTCGAACTCGGCGTGGTCATCTTCTTCTTCGTGGTGGTCAGCGTCGGCGGTTTTCTGGCCGCCAAGTGGCGGCGGGCCGACAACCCGAACAGCCTCGACGAGTGGGGGCTCGGCGGCCGCGGCTTCGGCACCCTCATCACGTGGTTCCTGCTGGGCGGTGACCTCTACACCGCGTACACCTTCGTCGCGGTCCCGGCGGCCATGTTCGCCACCGGTGCGGTCACCGGGTTCTTCGCGGTGCCCTACACGATCATCGTGTATCCGATCATCTTCATCTTCATGCCCCGGCTCTGGTCGGTGGCGCACCGCCACGGCTACGTGACGCCGGCCGACTTCGTGCGCGGGCGCTACGACAGCCGGGGACTGGCGCTGGCCGTGGCGGTAACCGGCATCCTGGCCACGATGCCCTACATCGCCCTGCAACTGGTGGGCATCCAGGCCGTCCTCGACACAATCGGGCTGGGCGGCTCGGGCAACACTTTGGCCCAGGACCTGCCGCTGTTCATCGCGTTCGCCGTGCTGGCCGCCTACACCTACTCCAGCGGCCTGCGCGCGCCGGCGTTGATCGCATTCGTGAAGGACACCCTGATCTACCTGGTGATTGTCGTGGCGGTGATCTATATCGGCGTGAAGATCGGCTTCGGCGACATGTTCAACGCCGCTCAGAAGAAGATGGCCACGCCCACCAAGGCCGGCAAGGCGACCGGGGTGTTCCTACCGGGAGGTTCGAACTACCTCGCCTACTCCTCCCTTGCCCTCGGTTCGGCGCTGGCCCTGTTCATGTACCCGCACTCGATGACCGCATCGCTGTCGGCCAAGAACCGCAACACCATCCGCCGTAACGCCTCGATCCTGCCGCTGTACTCGCTGATGCTGGCCCTGCTGGCCCTCGTCGGTTACGCGGCGATCGCCAACAAGACCACGGTGTTCGGCCGAGACGGCTACGCCAACGCCCAGCTGGCCGTGCCCCACTTCTTCCAGGACGTCTTCCCGAGCTGGTTCGCCGGCATCGCCTTCTCGGCCATTGCCATCGGCGCGCTGGTGCCGGCGGCGATCATGTCCATCGCGGCGGCCAACCTGTTCACCCGCAACATCTACCGCGAGTTCATCAAACCCGACGCATCGCCGGCCCAGGAGGCCCAGGTCTCGAAGATCACGTCGTTGGTGGTCAAGTTCGGGGCCCTGCTCTTCGTGCTTGCTCTGGATCGGCAGAACGCGATCAACCTGCAGCTGCTCGGCGGGGTCTGGATCCTGCAGACGTTCCTGGCCATCGTCGCCGGCCTGTTCACGCGCTGGTTCCACCGGTGGGCGCTGCTGGCCGGTTGGGCGGCTGGCATGATCTACGGCACCGTCGTTGCCTACCAGCAGACCGCGCCCAACACCAAGACCAAGCTGGTCAACGGTGCGCCGGTCATCGAGGCGCACGGAACCCGCCACTTCGCCTCGTCGCTGGCCTACTTCCCGTTCTCCCACACCAAGGTCTACGTCGCGCTGACCGCGTTCCTGCTGAACATCATCGTGGCCGTCCTGCTGACGTACCTGTTCCGCGCGATGAAGGTGTCGGCCGGCACCGACCACACCGCGCCGGACGACTACTACTCCGACGCCGGTGAGCCCGGGGTGATCGATGAGCTCGACCTGGACGTCGAGGCCGCCGGCGATCGGCGCCCGCGCGCCGGGGCCGCGGCGGGCAGGGGCCGCGGC
>JALZBL010000021.1 GCA_030947395.1 Actinomycetota bacterium
TCCCCGGGGCGCGTCGCCCAGCGTGACCACCGGGCCGGCGCCCGGCACCGCCTGGTGCCCGGCCGAGGCCGACGGGTTGTCCTCGCGCCCGATCCCCGGTTCCACGTCGACCACCGCGCGATGAGCCGGCCGGCGCGCCATCACCGACCTCCGACGAACACCGCGACCGCGCCGGCCAGCAGGGTCAGCGCCGCCGTTCCCGCCTTCTTCCACATGTCTGGCAGGTCGCGCGTGGTGACGACCGGGTCCGGCGGCAGGCCGTAGACCTCGGGCTCGTCGAGGAGCAGGAACATCGCTCCGGCCCCGCCCACGCCGTCGTTCGGGTCGTGGCCGTAGAGGCGCGCCTCGCCGACCCCGTTTTCCTGCAGGGTGGCCAGCCGGGCGGCGGCCCGCTCGCGCAGCTCGTCGACGTCGCCGAACTGGATCGACTGGGTCGGGCACGCCTGCGCGCAGGCCGGCGTCATCCCGGCGCCGAGCCGGTCGTAGCACAGCGTGCACTTTTGGGCGATGCCGACGTTCTTGGTGATGTGCTTGTCCCCGATCCGCCGGTCGATCACCCCGTACGGACAGGCCGGCACGCAGTAGCCGCAGCCGTTGCAGATGTCGTCCTGCACGACGACGGTGCCGAACTCGGTTCGAAACAGCGACCCGGTGGGACACACGTCGAGGCAGGCCGCGTGCGTGCAGTGCTTGCAGACGTCGGAGGACATCAGCCAGCGGAAGTCGGTGCGGGCACCGCCCGGGTCCGACGCCCCCGGCAGACCAACGGCCGGCAGCCCAAGGCTCACCTTGGTGGTGTCGGTGCCGAGCATCGACCGGTCGCCACCCAGCGCGTCCCCGGCGGCAGCATTGGCCGCGTCGGAGAACGACGGGCCCACCGGCAGCCCGGTCAGGCCGGGCTCCTGGTGGCCGAGCGAGCGCGGTTGTTCGACGAACGCCACGTGGCGCCAGGTGGACGCCCCGAGCGCGCCGGTGTTGTCGTAGGAGCTGCCGAGCAGGTTCAGCCCGTCCTCGGGGACGCCGTTCCACTCCTTGCAGGCGACCTCGCAGGCCTTGCAGCCGATGCACACCGAGGTGTCGGTGAAGAAGCCCTTGCGCGGCTGCGCACCGGTCCAACCCGCGTCACCGGCCGGGTCCTCGAGCGGGCCGGACAGTGAGGTGGAGCCAACCATCACTTCTCCTCGGCGGTCGTCGACGGATGGTCGGGCGGCGGGGTCCGCAGCTGGTTGCCGGTCTCCACGGTGACGCCCGCCCGGCTGCGGTACTGCTCGACGTAGCGCAGCAGCTCGGGTCCGGTCGGCCGGCGCCCGGGTTGGATGTCGCACGAGGCCACCTTCGACTCCTGGATGTGCACGTTGGGGTCCAGGGTTACGCCGAACAGGTCGTTGGCCGAATCGCCGGTGGTCAGCGCGTCGCGACCGACGCCCCAGTGATAGGGCAGGCCGACCTGATGGATGGTGCGGCCGTCGACGGTGAGCGGCGCCATCCGGTCGGTGACCAGCACGCGGGCCTCGATCGCCGTGCGGGCGGTGACGACGGTGGCCCACCCGAGGTGCTCCAGGCCGCGCTCGCGGGCCAGCTCCGGGGACACTTCGCAGAAGAATTCCGGCTGCAGCTCCGACAGGTAGGGCAGCCAGCGGCTCATGCCCCCGGCCGTGTGGTGCTCGGTCAGGCGATAGGTCGTGAACACGTAGGGGTACACCTGCGCCCCGGGCTCGTCGCCGGAGGGGTTGGAGTAGTTGTCCTTGCGCTTGAAGACCTCGCGCGTCGGATTGGCCTGCTGACGGTAGAACGGGTTGGACACCGGTGACTCGTGCGGCTCGTAGTGCGCCGGCATCGGGCCGTCGAGCAGGCCGGCCGGTGCGAACAGCCAGCCCTTGCCGTCGGCCTGCATGATGAACGGGTCGTCGCCGTCCAGGCCGGCCGCGCCGCCGGTACCCGGTTCGGCGCGATAGGACGGTGCCTTGTCGACCGGGAAGTCGGGCACGTCGTGGCCGGTCCACTTCTGCTGTTCCTCGTCCCACCAGACGTAGGCCTTGCGCTCGCTCCAGGGCCGACCCTCGGGATCGGCCGAGGCCCGGTTGTAGAGCGTGCGCCGATTGGCCGGCCAGGCCCAGCCCCACTCGGGGGCGACCCAGGACTGCTCGCGCCCCGGCTTGCGTCGCGCCGCCTGGTTCACGCCGTCCTGGTAGACGCCGGTGTAGATCCAGCAGCCGCCCGAGGTGGACCCGTCGTCCTTCATCTCGGTGAACCGGGTCAGGGGCTGACCGGCCTTAGCCCCATTCAGGTGGACGCCGTTGATCTCGAGCAGCACCTCCTCGGCCGACGGTTCACCGTGCTCGTCGACGGTGTAGTCCCACGTGAGGTCCAGGAGCGGGCGGTCGCGCTCGTCGGTTGAACCGGCCAGGCGCTGCTTCAGCTTGACCCCGAGCTGGTAGAAGAACCGCAACTCGCTGCGGCAGTCACCCGGCGGTTCGACCGCCTTGTGGTGCCACTGCAGCATTCGCTGGGTCTGGGTGAAGCTGCCGCTCTTCTCCACGTGGGCGGCGGCCGGAAAGAAGAACACCTCGGTCGCGATGGCGGCGGTGCTCAGCTCACCGGTCTCGATCTCCGGGCTGTCCTTCCAGAAGGTGGCCGACTCGATCAGGTTGAGGTCGCGCACGACCAGCCACTTGAGGTGCGCCATGCCGAGCCGCTGCATCTTGCCGTGGGCCGAACCGACCGCCGGGTTCTGCCCGAGCAGGAAATACCCGTCGATCTTGTCTTCGAGCATGTCCATGACCGTGGCGTAGGTGCCGTGATCGCCGCTGATGCGGGGGAGGTAATCGAAGGCGAAGTCGTTCTCTGGCGTGGCCGCGTCACCCCAGTAGGACTTGAGCAGGCTGACCATGTAGGAGCGGGCGTCGGTCCAGAACCCCTTCTGGTTCGGGCTGGACACGGTCTCGAGGTAGTCGTCCAGACTGTTGTGGTCGGCGCCACCGCCCACCGAGGGCATCGGCAGGTAACCCGGCAGCAGGTTGAACAGGGTGGGGATGTCGGTGGAGCCCTGGATGCTGGCGTGCCCGCGCAGGGCCAGGATGCCGCCGCCCGGGCGGCCCATGTTGCCGAGCAGCAACTGGATGATCGCCGCGCCGCGGATGTACTGCACGCCGACCGAGTGGTGGGTCCAGCCCACCGAGTACACCCAGGCCGTCGTGCGCTCGCGGCCGCTGTTGGTGGTCACCGCCTCGCACACCTCGAGGAACTGCGCCGCCGGAACGCCGCACACCCGTTCGACCATCTCGGGCGTGTAGCGGGCGTAGTGGCGCTTGAGCACCTGGAACACGCAGTGCGGGTCCTGCATTGAGTCGTCCCGTCGCGGGTGACCGTCCTCCAGCGCCGCGCCGTGCCCACCCAGCTCGTGACCGGAGCCACGGGCCTCTTGGGACTCCTCGGACTCCCCGCCGTCGGTCGCCGGCGGTTTGCGGCTGCCCGCCGCGCTGAGCCCGCTGACGCCGTCGTAACCCCACGAGCCGGTGTCGTAACTGCCGGTCTGCGGGTCGTAGCCGGAGAAAACGCCGTCCAGGTCGTCGACGTCCTGGAAGTCCTCGCGCAGGATCGTCGGGCCGTTGGTGTAGGCGACGACGTAGTCGCGGAAGTACTTCTCGGTGCTCAGGATGTAGTTGACGATGCCGCCGAGGAAGGCGATGTCACTGCCTGCGCGCAGCGGGACGTGCAGGTCGGCCACGGCCGATGTCCGGGTGAAGCGCGGGTCGATGTGGATGACCTTGGCGCCGCGGGCTTTGGCCTCCATTACCCACTGGAATCCGACCGGATGGCACTCGGCCATGTTCGAGCCCTGGATGACGATGCAGTCCGATTCCTGCAGGTCCTGGGTAAAGCTCGTGGCCCCGCCACGGCCGAAGGAGGCCCCCAAACTGGGGACGGTGGCACTGTGTCAAATACGGGCCTGGTTCTCGATCTGGATCGCACCCATGGCCGTGAACAGTTTCTTGATCAAGTAGTTCTCTTCGTTGTCCAGCGTCGCCCCGCCGAGGGAGGCGATGCCCATCGCCCGCCGCAACGGCCGGCCCTTCTCATCCTTGTCCTGCCAGTTGTGCCGCCGTGAGTCGATGAGCCGGTCGACGATCATGTCGGTGGCCTGATCGACGTCCAGCGGTTCCCACTCGGTGCCGTGCGGGCGGCGGTAGAGCATCGTGGTCTGGCGGCCGGGTGAGTTCACCAGTTGCTCACTGGCCGAACCCTTCGGGCATAGCCGGCCGCGGCTGATCGGGGAGTCCGGGTCGCCCTCGATCTGGATTACTTTCTCGTCCTTCACGTACACGCGCTGGCCGCACCCGACGGCGCAGTACGGGCAGATGCTCTTGACCATCCGGTCCGCGGTCTCGGTGCGGGCGGTGTGCGCCGCCGTTGCCGCCGACTTCGCCGCCGCGCCCCGGCCCAGCGGATCGGTGCCGGTCAACTGCTGCAGTACCGGCCAGGACAACAGCTTCTTGCGCACGTCCACGTCCGGCCTCCTCGCTCCCGAGCCAGCTCACCGTAGCAAGTCCCCGCTCAGCAGCCGGCGTGGGAGGCCGCCACTATGGAATGACCCGTGGAATGACCTGCGGAATGCCCGCCCGGCGATGGGTTAAACCTCACGAAGCTGTCGGTCGGCGCCCCGCCCAGGGCGACGGTAAACACGGGTGCTCAGCGAGGACGTCACCATCGACCCATCGAGCCTGCAGTAGTCATCGGCCACGACGGCCTGGGAACCCGGTGGGGTTTCGGGAGCCATTGCTCCCGAAACGCATCATGATCGCGACGAAGTCCTCAGGCTGAACCGTTGTGGGTCGTCTCGGCCGGAAAGGTCTTCCCGGCTGGCCGGCGTGTCCGCGCCGTGTTCACCGGGGCGGATTGCTCTCCTCTACGTCCTGCCGCGCGCCGGGCGGCGAGTCTGGGTCAGCCGGCAGCTCGCCGGAAACCGGTGGAGTGTCCGTCATGGCGGCCCTTCTTCGGCTGGTTCGGCAAAAGGGTCGGCCAGCGGTCGCTGACCGACTCGAAGGGAATGGACTCTATCGCGGTTGCCGGAGCACGGCAGGCGCCGCCCGACTCGAGAACGCGCGGTGACGGCTTATGCCCCTTGGCCGAGGTTGCGCATCAGGCCACCGTCCATCACGTAGCTTGCCCCGGTGACGTAGTCAGCGTCCGACGAGGCGAGGAACACCGCCAAGCGGGCAATCTCGCTCGGCTCGGCCGCACGTTTCCACGGGATGCTCTGGACCTGCTCCTCCAGCAGCTTCGGATCGTCGATGGCCGCTTGATTGAACGGCGTCAGCACCATGCCCGGTGCGAGTCCGTTGACGTTGACGCGCAGGGGCGCCAGTTCCAAGGCCAGGGTTCGGGTGAGCATCCGGACTGCTCCCTTGGCGCAGTCGTAGTCCGCGCCGCCGGCGTTGGGTACGTCCTCGTGCACCGAGGCAACGTTGATGATCTTTCCACCGCCGCCCGCGGCGGTGCGGAGCTGGGCGAAGCGGCGGCAACAATAGAAGTACCCGTAGAGGTTGGTTCGGATCGCTTTGTCCCAGACGTCGGTCGGTAGTTCGGCGACGGGTTTACCCGAGGCGTCAACGCCGGCGTTGTTCATCAGGATGTCCAGTGAACCGAAGGTCGCGACGGCCTGGTCGAACATGGCCTCGACCTGGTTCTCGTCACTGACATCGCACTGAATGACCGTCGCACGTCGGTCCTCGGCCTCCACCGCCCGGCGGGTGTGGTCGGCGCCGGCCGCGTCGGCCAGATAACTGATGACGACGTGCGCACCTTCCTTGGCGAACTCCACTGCCGTCGCCTGGCCGATACCGGAGTCGGACCCGGTGATGAGCGCTACCTTGCCGTCGAGTCTTCTCGCTGCCATGTGCTGCTCCTTCTCGGAAATTCACGTGGGTTCACTCGCCGGCTGACCCAGGCGCCAGGCGGCATTGATGAGGCCCACGTGGGAGAACGTCTGCGGAAAATTGCCGAGCATCTCCCCGGTTCGCGGATCGGCCTCCTCGGCCAGCAGGCCGAGGTCGTTCGCGTGGGCGGTGGCCTGTTCGAACCAGGAGCGGGCGCGGTCGGCGTGGCCGGCCATGGCCAGGCACTCGACCAGCCAGTAGGTACAGATGAGGAAGCCGCTGCGATCGTTAGGCCAACGGCGGATGAGGCCGCCCTCTCCGAGTTCGTTTTCCACCGCCACGATGGTGGCCCACATCCGTTCGTCGCCGGCCGGTAGGAATCCGACCAGCGGCATCGTCAGCACCGACGCATCGAGGTCGTCGGAACCGAACGCTCCGGTGTATGCGCCGGCCTTCGCACTCCACGCCTGCTCGAGGATCGCGTCGTGGACGGCGCTGCGGGCTTTCGCCCAAGCCCGTGGGTCCGCGCCGGGGCCGAGGCGCGGCGCCAGGTCGACCGCCCGGTCGAGCGCCACCCAGCACATGACTTTGGACGAGGTGTAATTGCGGCGTTGGTCGCGGGCCTCCCACATTCCGGCGTCGGGCTGCTCCCAGGTGCGCGCGGCGCGGTTCGCCAGTGCTACGAGCAGCTGCTGCGTGGGCGCGGTGAACCCCCCAAGGGTGTCGCTGAGCAGATGCGCCGCGTCCAGCACCTCACCGAAGACGTCGAGCTGGTCCTGCTTCCACGCCGCGTTACCCACCCGCACCGGCGCGCTCTGGCGGTACCCGGCCAGGTGTTCGAGCTCGTGCTCGGTCAGGTCGCGTTCGCCCTCGACGCCGTACATGATCTGGATGAGCTCGTCGCGGACGTGACCGGCGCTGTCGGCCAGCCATGCGAACAACCGTTGCGGCTCGTCGGGGCAGGCCGCCAGCCACAGCGACCGCATGGTCAGGCTCAGATCGCGCAGCCACGCGTAGCGATAGTCGAAATTCGCCGCACCGCCCATGGTCTCGGGCAACGACGTCGTCGCGGCGGCGATCACGGCCCCCGACGGAGCGTAGGTCAGGCCCTGCAACACCAGTGCGCTGCGACGTACCTGTTCGGGGAAGTCTCCGTCGTAGCTGGTGTGCAGGGCGGCCCAGGATGTCCAGGCCTCCACCGTGTCTTCCAGAGACGCACCTTCCTCCGAATCGGGCGCGGAGCCGAAGGTAGGGGCGTAGGACAGCCGTAGATCCATGACCTCGCCGGCGGCGAGGTCGGATTCGCCGCGAACGGCGCCGTCCTCCACCCCGAGCGGCATCCTTGTTCGCAGAGTGAGGGTGACCGGACCACCCGTAGCCTCAACCCCGCCGGGGATCAGCCGAAGGTGAGGCTCGGTGCGGCCGTATTCAGTGCGCGGCGAGAGCTCGGTTCGAACCCGCACCGTCCCGTTCTGGCCCTCCACGCGACGCATCAGCTCATGCCGGCTGCTCCGGCCGACATCGTGGCCGCGGGCCCCGGCGGCCAGCAGCAGCGCGTCCGTGATGCTGACCGTTCCGGTGGCGGTTTGGAAGATCGTTTGCAGCACTAGGGTGTCACCGACGTAACTGCGCTCGGAGGTGAACTCCCCGACCGGCTGCAGGTCCCAGTGGCCGGCGGCAGGGTCGAGTAGACGCCCGAGCACGGACGGCGAGTCGAAGCGCGGCACGCACCACCAGTCCACGGACCCCGACCGGTCCACCAGCGCGGCCGAATGGCCGTCGGACAGGAAGCCGTAGTCGGCGATCGCTGGCGCCCGGCGTTCGGCATTGTCCGGCTCGCCCATGCCGCACACTAAGCGCCGCCGGGGAGGCAACTGGTGAAATCGAACCAAGAAGTCCGTCTTTCGTAACAACTGGGCGGGCGGATGGCGTAAAGCCGAGGGCCTGGACCTTCCGACCGGGACGCGGCTGACCGCCTGCGTCGCACGTCCGCTTCAAAGCAGCCTCACGGCCAGGTCTTCTCAGACGCCCGGCCGGTCTCTAGCGTTCGTCCTCATCCGAGCCCGACAAAGGAGTGGGAATGCGAAGTCGAAGAGGTTTGCTGGCGGTAGTCGCTACGTCAACGGTCGTAGCAGCCATGGTGGTCGCGGTACCGTCCTCCGGCGGTGCTCCCCGGCCGGCGGCGGCGCCGGCCAGGGCCCCCGCGGTGGCGACGTCGGACTACGTCGTCCTCTACAAGGTCGGCGGCTCGACCGCCGCGGCTCGGGGCGCCATTGCCAAGGCCGGCGGCACCGTCGTGCTCGAGAACCAGAAGGTCGGCTACGCCTTCGTACGCAGCACCAGTCCAACGTTCGCGGCGTCGATCGACGCATCGGGCGCCGTTGAGGGTGCGGCCCGCAACCGGGTGATCGGTGGGTCGCGGCCCCTGCAGCGGTCGCAGGTTCGCGACGTCGAACGGCTGGCCGCCGAGCGCGCCGCCAGCCGCGGCACCCCCGGCAGTGCGGACGCCCCGGCCGTGGCGCCAGCCGCGCCCGTCACCCCCGAGCCGCTGGCCAACCGGCAGTGGGACATGCGCCAGATCGGGGCGACCGCGACGGGCTCGTACGCCAAGAACCAGGGCAGCCGCGGAGTGCTCGTCGGGGTCATCGACACCGGCATCGACGGCACCCACCCGGACATCTCCGCCAACTTCAACACCCGGCTCAGCCACAACTTCGTCGTGGACAACCCGGTGATCGACGGACCGTGTGAGCACCCGTCCTGTGTGGACCCCGCCAACGAGGACGACAACGGTCACGGCACGCATGTGGCCAGCACCATCGCGTCCCCGATCAACGGGCTCGGCATCGCGGGCGTCGCTCCCAAGGTGAAGGTGGCCAGCCTGCGCGCCGGCCAGGACTCGGGCTACTTCTTCCTGCAGCCCACCCTCGAGGCACTCTCCTACGCCGGCGACATCGGCGTCGACGTCGTCAACATGAGCTTCTACACCGACCCGTGGCTGTTCAACTGCCTCAGTAACCCGGCCGATTCGCCCGCCGAACAGACCGAGCAGCGGGTCATCCGGCAGACCACTCAACGGGCGGTCAACTACGCGATGAACCACGGTGTGTTGCCGATCGCCGCCGAAGGCAACGAGGCGACGGATCTGGGTCATCCGACGTCGGACGACACCAGCCCGGATTTCCCGGTCGGCGTGGCCAAGCACCGTGACGTCAACAACTCCTGCATCACCGTGCCGTCGGAGACCAACGGGGTCGTGGCGGTCAGCTCGACCGGATTCAGCACCCGCAAGGCGTACTACTCCAACTATGGCACCGAGCAGACCGATGTCTCGGCCCCGGGTGGCGACGCCTATGACTCGCCCGACAACACCCTGGACGTGCGGGGACTCGTGCTCGCCGCGCTGCCGAAGAATGTCGCCGTGGCTGAGGGTGATCTCAACCCGGACGGGACACCGAACACCCCGTTCGTCGTGCGGGACTGCGCCGGCGCGAAGTGCGCGTACTACCAGTATCTCCAAGGCACTTCCATGGCGGCGCCCCACGCCGTCGGGGTCGCCGCGCTGATCGTGAGTGCCTACGGCAAAGCCGATCGGGTGCACGGTGGGCTGACGCTGAGTCCGAACCGGACCCGGTCGCTGCTCTTCTCGACGGCCGTGCCGCACGCCTGCCCGCAACCACGCCAGTTCACCTACACGCGGGTGCGCTCGAGCGGCACCGTGACCGCGACGGCGTACTGCGCGGGAGGTACCAACGACAACGGGTTCTACGGCCACGGGATCGTGAACGCCTATGCCGCCGTGTCCCGGTAACGCCTGAGCCCGCGCGTTTCCGGTGGCCGGCGATGACCCCCGTCGCCGGCCGCCGATCCGCCGCGAAAGTCAGTTCACGATCTCTCCAACCGGTGGATTGCAGCGTTCGGTGTGTGGGCGGCTGCCCGGCCGCACGTCGTACGTGCGGGCGAATCAACTCCGCCACGAGTAGGCAGACCGGGCAACGATGTGGAACTCATCGCTCGGCGGCTCCGACCGCCCGGGGTGACGCCACCTTTCGAGTCGAGGTGGCCGAACGTCGTTGACACCGGAGCGGGATTCGAGTAGCGATGGTTTGACCAGTTCCCAGGACGAACGGTTGGGGTTTGCCATGCGTTCTCGCCTGCTCGTTGCCGCGGTGGCCTTGGCCGCGGTGTCAACGTCGTTCGTGCCCGCGCCGGCGTCGGCGCACCGGCGACCGCACTACGTCAAGCAGGCGACGGCGACCGGCACCGGCGGTGCGGTCGCGTCGGCTGAATTCAACGCCAGCAAGGCGGGCATCGAAGTGTTGCGCTCCGGCGGCAACGCCGTCGACGCGGCGGTAGCGGTCGCCAGCACCCTGGGGGTCACCGAGCCGTTCGTCGCCGGCCCGGGCGGTGGTGGATTCATGGTCATCTACCTCGCCGCCACCAGGCAGGTCGTCACCATCGACGGCCGCGAGATGTGCCCAGCGGCGTGCACGCCGACGCTGTTCATCGACCCGCAGACCGGCAAGCCGCTCGCCTTCGAGGATGCCCGCCACTCCGGACTGTCGGTCGGCGTCCCCGGGATGGTGGCCACCTGGTCGAAGGCGGTCCACGCCTACGGCCGCCGCAGCTTCGCCCACGACCTGCAGCCGGCCATCGACGTCGCTCGGCGCGGTTTCACGATCACCGACAACTTCGTCCAGCAGGAGCAGGCTGCGCTGCCCGACCTGCAAGCATTCAGCAGCAGCCGCAAGCTGTTCCTGACCCCCGCCGGACAGCCGCTGCCGGTCGGGTCGACGTTGCGCAATCCGGACCTGGCCCGCACCTACGCCAAGCTGGCCCGGCACGGCGCCTCCTACCTCTACTCCGGCCCACTCGGCCGCCAGATCGCCAACACCGTGCAGCATCCGCCGGTCTGGCCGGGTACGCCGCTGGTCGTGCGCCCGGGCCTCATGACCGCCCAGGACGTCGCGAACTACACCGCCAAGACCCGCGCGCCGACCCACGTCACTTACCGGGGTCTGGACGTGTACGGGATGGCACCGCCGTCCAGCGGCGGCTCGACGACCGGCGAGGCGCTGAACATCCTGCAGGGCTGGAACCTGGCCGGTGAACCCCGCGCGCGGGCTCTGTTCCACTATCTGGAATCCACCCGGCTGGCCTTCGCCGACCGCAACGCCTGGGTCGGTGACCCCGACTACGAGCCGGTGCCGTTGGCCGGCCTGCTGGACCCGGCGTTCGGCGCCAGCCGGCGGTGCCTGGTCGGCAACCATGCGCTCACCTCACCGGTTGCTCCCGGCAGACCGTTCCCGCCGTACACCGGTTGCCCCTCGGCGAGCGCAGCGCAGAACCCGGTACACGAGGGAACCCAGACCAACCACCTGGTGGTGGGCGACAAGTGGGGCAACGTCGTCAGCTACACCAACACCATCGAGCAGCTCGCCGGCAGTGGCATCACCGTTCCCGGAAGGGGATTCCTGCTGAACAACGAGATGACCGATTTCGACTTCACCGCCTCGGCGCCCGGGGTGTACGACCCGAACCTGCCCGCACCCGGCAAGCGGCCCCGATCCAGCATGAGCCCGACCATCGTGCTGAAGGATGGGCGCCCGGACTTCACGCTCGGCTCGCCCGGCGGCGCGACCATCATCACCACCGTGTTGCAGATCCTGATCAACCACGTGGATTTCGGTCTGTCGCTGCCGCAGGCTATCGCCGCGCCCAGAGTCAGTCAGCGCAACAGCCCGGCCGCGCCGGCCGAGGCGGCGTTCTACAACAGCGATCTGGCCCGGCAGCTGACCGCGCAGTACGGCGAACAGTTCACGCTGCTGACCGGCCCGGTGTTGCCGCTG
>JALZBL010000179.1 GCA_030947395.1 Actinomycetota bacterium
AGGCGGTGGCCGGTCTCGGCGCCCGGTGACCTGATCGATCCACCGATCCCCGATACACCGATCCACGGCCGTTTGACGCCCGATCACCCGATCGAGCGGCGCTCAGATCCCGCGCTCGACCGGCAGATCCCGCGGTCCACCGCCTCGACCAGCGCGGCGTGGTCGGCCTCGGTCTGGTCGGCGTAGCGGCGGGCGAACTCGGCCAGTGCGTCGTCAAGTCGCTCGGACGAGCCGACGTAACCGGCGATCATCGACGCGCCGCTGGTGCGGGCGTGGCCCTTGGCCAGTAGGCGTCCCACGATCTGGCAGTAGTCGGCCAGCGCCGGCGCGTCGATCGAATCGAGATCGACCCGGCCCTTCATGTTGCGGAACTGGCGCACGTAGTACTGCCGTCCGTCGAACGACGTCCAGCCCAGCAGCGGATCGCTGACCGTCTGCAGCGCCTGCTGGTACTCCACCACCCGCTGGCCCTGGTGGGCGTGCCAGGCCGAGTCGCCGTGGACGTACTTGGCCAGCACCGAGCGCCGCGCCTGCTTGAGCTGCAGGAAGACGACGTCCTCCGGGCTGCTGCCCTCCAGCAGCACGACGTAGGCCCGCAGTCCGACGCTGCCCACGCCCACCACCTTGTGCACGATGTCGACGATCGTGTAACCGCCGAGGGCGCGTCGCCAGTGGGGCGCCAGGGTGGCCAGGTAGTCATCCAGGGCGGACGACAGGTGGTCGTACTCGGTGGGGTCGACCGCGGTGATCAGCGGGGGATCGGTGACGATATGCCGACCACCCTCGTGTTCGGTGGTGAAGCGGGGCAGAGCGCGGTCGCCGGTGCGCAGCCGGGCCCGCGAGGTCGCCCGCTCGATCTCCTGGCGCAGCGACGCCACCGACGCGCTGGCCAGCAGCCCGTCGACGTCGAGGCGTTGGTAGGAACGCGAAATCAGCGGTTCGTCGGCCAGCCGGCGCACCTCCCCGCGGTAGGCCGCCACGCAGGCGCGAACCGCCCGGGCGCACTGCGATTCGGTGGTGCCGTTCTGCCGGCCGGCGACCCAGATGCTGGCGACCAGGCGGCGCAGGTCCCACTCCCAGGCGCCGGGGTGCGCCTCGTCGAAGTCGTTGAGGTCGATCACCAGTTCCCGCTCCGGCGAGGCGTAGAAGCCGAAGTTGCCGACGTGCGCGTCGCCGCAGATCACCGGCGTGATCCCGGTCGCGGGCAGGCGGGCGACGTCCGCGGCCATCACCACCGCGGTGCCGCGCAGGAACCCATACGGCGAGGCGATCATGCGACCGACCCGGATCGGGATGAGCCAGTCCAGGCGCCCTTCGTGGGACTCGATGATCTGGGTGACCGGGTCCGGGCGGTCGGGCGAGGCGACCCACCGCCCAAGCTCGGCCCGCGGCACCTGCTGGCGCAGCTCCCGACCCAGGGCGTAGCGCTCGGCGCGCGGGGTAGAGCGTCGGCGCAGGGAAGCGTAGGAGGAACTGTCCGCGTCGGCCAACACGACATGCCCGCGTTGCGCCGCGCCGCCGCCCTCCACCCGGCCTCCTCCCCATCCGGCGTCGACCAGCCCGGCCACCCTCAACCGGGCCGGGCTCAACCCACGGACGGAGGTGACCCTAGGCGGGGCAGGGTCAGCTGGGTCGACCGGGGGCGCCGACTGGCGTCAGCTCGTGACGTCTTTGGTGGTGAACCGCGCCCAGGCCAGGCTGAGGAAGATGGCGGCGTAGGCGACGTGCAGTCCACTCCAACGCAGCAGGTCACCGCTGCTGATCGACGTGCGCAACAGCTCCCCGAAGCCGAGCCAGTGATCGGTGAGAAGGAACTTGTGCACCGCGGAGAGCTGGGGAACCGCGTCGAGGAGGGCGGAGAACACGGCGATGCCGATCGTTGTGGCCATGGCCGCTATCGCGTTCTCGGTCAAGGTCGACACGAACACGCCGCCGGCCGCCAGGGCGAAGAGGGCGACGCTGACGTAGCCGGCGATGGCTGCGGTGCGCCACAGCCCGCTGGCCAGCGGCACGGTATCGCCGGACAGGAGCACGACCGGGTGCAGGCCGAACAGGACCGCGCCGGTGACGAGCCCGACGATCGTGACGACGAGGACGGCAATCGCGGTGAAGGTAGCCACGCCGAGGGCCTTGACGGCGAGCAGGCGGCCCCGGGTGACCGGCACGGTCAGTAGGTAGCGCAGGGTCCCCGAACCCGTCTCCCCGGCGATGGAATCTCCGGCGACGACACCAATCACCAGCGGCAGGAAAAATGGCAACGCCACGGTCAGCGCGGTGAAGACCAGAAACAGACCGTTGCTGCTCACCTGCCCGATGAACTGCGGGCCCTCACCGTTGCCGGGCGCGCTGATCTTGACGGCGACCCCGATGAATATCGGCACGATCGCCAGGACGGCGAGAAGCGCGCCGTTGCGTCGCCGCCCGAGCACCAGGCGCATCTCTCCCCGGTAGAGGCGGCCGAAGGCCCCGCGGTAGCGCGGCCGCGCCGGCGACGCCGGTCGGCTGACCACCGGCGTCGATGCGAGGTCAACCGAGGACATCGAAGCCCTCCCCGGTGATGGCGACGAACAGATCCTCGAGATCCGGCCGGTCGATGCTGAACCCCCGGATCCGTACCCCCGCGGTGACCAACGCGGCCGCGACGTCCTCGGCCACGGCATCGCCGAGTCGTGCGGTCACCGAGACCGCGTCGGTGCTGATTCCTTGCCGGCCGAGGTCGCCGAGCACCCGCGCCGCCTGGTCCAGATCGGGGGTGGTGACCCTGATGACGGCGTCGCCGTCGGAGAGGACGTCGCTCAGGGTGCCCTGCCGCAACAGCTTGCCGGCCGACATGATGGCGACGTGGGTGGCGATCTGTTCGATCTCGCTCAGGAGATGGCTCGACACCAGGACCGTCGTGCCGTCGGAGGCGAGATCACGGATGAGGCCGCGGACCTCCCGGGTGCCCTGCGGATCCAGGCCGTTGGTGGGCTCGTCGAGGATGAGCAAGTCCCGCGGTTGCAGCAGCGCCGCGGCCAGGCCGAGGCGCTGCTTCATGCCGAGGGAGTAGTTGCGGTACTTCTTTCCTGCCGCCGCGCTCAGGCCGACGCGGGCCAACGCCTGTTCGATCCGGGCGGTGCTGGTGCTCGGGTCGGCGGTGGAGTCGCTGACGTCGAGGCGGCGCAGGTTCCGCTCGCCGGTGAGGTAGGGGTGAAACGCCGGACCCTCGATCAGCGCGCCGACGCGGGGCAGGACCGTCGCCGCGGAACGGGGCATCGGCTCACCGAGGACTTCGATCACCCCGCGGTCGGCCGACAGGAGTCCCAGCAGCATCCGGATGGTCGTCGTCTTGCCGGAACCATTCGGTCCCAGAAATCCGAACACCGCCCCTCGCGGCACGCTCAGGTTCACGTCATCGACCGCGAGTTGCTCGCCGAACCGGCGGGTCAGACCGCTCGTCCGCAGAGCGACACCGGACCCTGAGCCGGCCGGTTGGGCCGCTGACATCGGCTCGGCCGCCGCCGGAACGAACGGCTGGGCGGAGTCGGTGGTGACCGTGGTGGCAGTGGTCACCGTGGTGTCGCTGCTGCCGTCTGCTCCAACAGCGCTGGGCTTACTGCCCCGAGGAACACGCGGCCGTCCTTCAGCAGTAACGCGTTCACCAACGAGGTCCGCAGCAGTCGGTCGCCGTTCGTTCCGACCGGCGTGGTCAGCTTGGTGAGCAGGCTGGCGTTGGCGTTGGCGTTGGAGCTGGCGCCGACGGTGGCCGGAAGTTCGACGATCGACGTCCAGCCGGTGCCGATGGTGCGCGCCCCCAAGGCCGGAGCACTGGGCCGGGCTGGACCAGGCCGCTCGGCCTTGCCCTGATCGCCGGACCGGCCGCGGTCACCGTTGAGGCCGTACGGATCCTTGACCACGCGCGCTCCGGCCGGAGCCCGGAAGGCGAACACCGAATCGGCGGGCGCGCGGTAGGACACATCGGTGAATCCGGTTTCCAGCGCCGGTCGAGCACCGACTCCGAAGACCTGTACACGCAATGGCACGAAGTGACGGCTGTCGATGGCGATGGTGACCTTGCGAACCGTCGAGCGGGTGTCGCGCGGGGTGAGGACCAAGGTGTAGGCCTTCTGCCTGGCGACCCGCTGGGTCAGGTCCACGGCCACCTTCGTGGTGGGATCGATGGCCTGAAGCGCCTGCTTGGCCGCCGCCAATGGCGTCAGTGACCGCGGGTCCGTTCCGGGCGTCTCGCCGGTGGACGTGGACCGCCCGGTCGTTGCCGACAGCACGGTGTGGCTGACCTCATTGGTCATCGAGGTGTACGTCCACAGGTCGTGGCCGTTGCGCACGACGTCGGATTCGGCCAGCGGTCCCAGGAGCGCCACCCGCTGATGCTGCGGCCCGGACATCCACACCCGGGCGGTGTGCGAACCGGTGACCAGGGACTGCCACGACAACGACGCGCTGTCGGCTCCGGGCAGCGACGGCAGCCCGAGCCGCGCCGTCTCCACGACGGTGCCGGACAGGGGCGTCATTGCGCTGCTCTCGACCGCGGCGAGCAACTGAGCGGCCGAGCGCGCGGGGAGCTTGGGGTGCGCGTTGGCGCTCGCGGTCGAGGGAATCAGCGCGACGCCGGCTACCGCGGCGATCGTCGCCACCGGAACGGCCCACGCCACCTGGCGGCGCGACGGCCGACGCAAACGAAGTTGTGTCATCGCGCCAGCC
>JALZBL010000180.1:0-3849 GCA_030947395.1 Actinomycetota bacterium
CTGCCCGCGCACGTTGACCTCACCAAGGAGACCGTGATCTACGGCAAGGTCGTGCGCGAAGGCGCTGAGGTGCCGTCGGCCTACGTCCGGCTGCTCGACAGCGGCGGCGACTTCACCGCGGAGGTGGTCACCAGCGCGACCGGTGACTTCCGCTTCTACGCCGCTCCGGGCCGCTGGACGCTGTCGGTGCTCACCCGCGGCGCGGCCGGGCGCAAGGACGTCGTCGCGCTGGAGCCGGGCCAGGTCGAGGTCACCCTGCCGGTCGGCTGAGCCCCCGCGCCCAAGGTGGGGGAGCACAGGTCGGGCGATACCCTCGACGGCATGTTGGAGGTCGCCTACCTGGGCCTGCTGGTCGCCGCGTTCCTGTCGATCGGGCTCATCAGCGTGTTCATCGTCTACAAGTTGTTCGCCGGCCAGCGGTGACGCCGGCGTGACCCAGGGCCGGACGCTGGCCGGCGACACCAGCGACCTCCGCGCCGGGGCGCCGCTGTCGGACGCGCTGCTCGCTCTGCTTCCGCTGGTCGGACAGTGGAGCGGAACCGGTGCGGGAGTAGTCGCGGCCGACGGACGCCGGTTCGCCTTCGCCCAGCACCTCACGTTCGCCCACGACGGTCGGCCGTTCCTGGCCTATGAGTCGCGGACCTGGCTGCTCGACGAGGCCGGGCAGGTGGTCCGCCCCGCCGCGCGGGAAGCCGGGTTCTGGCGCCCCGGGGCCGGACCGGACGACATCGAGGTGGTGTTGGCCCTCAACACCGGCCTGACCTTGGTGCTGACCGGGTCGGCCGGCGAACTGCGCTGGGAACTGGAGGCCAGCGCGATCGGCCGGGCCCCCTCGGCCGTTCCGGTGCGGGGCCATCGGCGCCTTTACGCGATCACCGACGGCGAACTCGGTTACGCCCAGGAATTGGCGCCGGCCGGGGGGGAGCTCGCGCCCCACTTGAGCGCCCGACTCGGCCGCCTCGGCCACCACGGCGCGGCCGGCCTGAGCGATCCGCCGTAGACCAACCGGTGGTGAAACCAGCCGGTGAAGACATGGATCGGCCCCCGAACCTTGGTCGATCACCTCGCCAGGATCGGCCTGAGGATGTGATCGAGCCGGCTGGACTGGGCCGACGGCTCGGGGGCCGGGTGACTGCCAGGAATTCGCTGACCGCGTGGAACCCGCGGGACGTGCTGCGAAAGGCTGGTCGCCGGTCCGTTGTAGCTGCTGTTGCGGCTAGCGGACAGCCACCTCACGAGTCCGATTGATACTCACTAACGGACCACCTCCTCTCACGTGTACCGCCACGGTACGAGACGTTCGGTGCGTCGGCAACGTCGATATCCGCGGGGCGCTCAGAAGCCGGCGAACGCCTGCAGCCGGCGGGTCAGCTCGACGTCGCGGCTGCGCTCGACGCCGTCGATGGTCACCACCTCGGCCACGCCCCGCACCGAGGAGACCAGCCATACCGAGCGCGCGTTCGCCAACCCGGAGGCGTCCAGAGGCACCGTCGCGGTCGGGACACCGGCCCGGTCCGCCGCGGCGAACAGCCGGGTCATGGTCGTGCCGGTGAGGATGCCGGACGCCCCGGTTGGTGTCGTGTGCAGGGTGTCCGAGGCCGGTCCGCTCCAGATCACCGTGGCGGTCGGCGCCTCGAGCACCGCGCCGTCGGAACTGATCCAGATCGCGTCCTCGGCCCCCCTCGCGGCGGCCTCCCGTTGGGCGGCCATGTTGATCGCGTAGGACAGCGACTTGACGCCGCCCAGCAGCCACGGCGCGTGCGCATAGGCCGCAGCTGAGGTGCCCCGGTCCAGCGTCACGACCCGGACGCCGTCCATCCGCTGCCGCAGCGATTCAGCTCCGATTGGCCGAACGGTGACGATGACGCTGGGCCGCTCGGCACCCTCCACACCTCGGGTCACCACCACCTTGATCGCCGCCTCGCCGTGCGTCGGCCAGGCGGCGGCCGCTTGCTCCATCAAGGCTCGGCAGTCGGCCAGATCGACCACGATGTCCAGCGCATCGACCGAAGTGGCGAGGCGCTCGAGGTGGGCGTCCAGGTCCTCCACGGCGCTGGTTCCGTCACCGTCGGTGAGCAGGCGGCAGGTCTCGAAACAGCCGTCGCCGCGGGTGAGGCCGAGGTCGTCGGCGCGCACCACGGGAACGGAGGCGTCGACCAGGCCGCGATCCCGAACGGCGACGAGGAGGTCCACGAGCGCTGAATCTAGCTGCCGGGCCGTCGGTGACCGGTACTAACCTGCGGCTCATGCAGATCGCGTTCGACGCCGCCGATCCGGTCGCGCTGTCGCAGTTCTGGGCCGAGGCCCTGCACTACCGCCTCGAGGATCCGCCCGCCGGGTTCGACTCGTGGCCGGCCTTTCTCTCCGCGCGGGGCGTGCCCGAATCGCAGTGGAACAGTGCCTCGGCCCTCGTCGACCCCCACGGAACTGGGCCTCGGATCTTCTTTCAGCGGGTCCCCGAGCCGAAGACGGCCAAGAACCGTGTGCACATCGACCTGCAGAGCGGCGGCGGTGCGCGCGTCGAGCTGGGGGAGCAGAAGGTCAGGGTCGAGACGGAGATCGAGCGCCTGGTCGGGCTCGGCGCCGTCCACTTCGAGACCAGGGAAGAGCTCGGCGTCGTCTGGGCCGTGCTGCGTGACCCGGAGGGCAACGAGTTCTGTGCTTGAGCCCGGTGCCGCTTGCCAACCCGGGCGCGGTGTCGCTGGGGACCTGAGCGCGGTGTCGCTCGGGACCTGGGCGCGGATTCCGGAGGGCATTCAGCTCGGTGCGCGGCTCAGACTCGGCGACGCGGCTCAGACTTAGCGACGGCGGGAGCGTCGGGGCGGCTCGGTGGCCTTGGCGTAGCGGGTGAGTACTTCGTCGGCGAGTTCCCGGTAGGCCGCGGCAACCGCGGTGTTGGCCGCGGTGAGGACGACCGGGCGCTTGGCCAGGGTGGAGCTGGCCACGCGCCGTGAGAACGGGATCTTGGTGTCGAACACGGCCAAGCTGGTTCCCTCGAGCGCTGCCTCGACCTCGCGGGCCGCCGCCCCTGCTTGTCCCAGTTCGCGCAGGCGACGCCGAGCAGCACGGCCGAGGTGTTCTCGAACCGGCGGTGCTGCTCGAGGAACGTCGACAGCCGCACCGCTCCGAGCGCACTTCCGGGGTCGGACGTGAACACCGTTAGTACCGCCTCGGCCGCGGCAACCGCGGCCAGGGTGAGGTTGCCCATGTCACCGTGGGTGTCGATCACCATGTGGTCGTAGTCAGCGGCGACCGGTCGCAACGGCCGGCGCAGGCTGCTGGCGAGACCACCCTCCTGAGCCAGCTGCACCCCCACCCGTTCGAGGGAGGGGTGTGCGGGCAGCACGTCCACGCCCGGCGCGGCGTCGCGCCGGATGACGTCGTCGATCGGTGGTCCATCCTCGGTGAGCAGCCCGGCCAGCGAATCCCGGCCTTCGCCGGCCACCACGGCGAACGCGCGGCCGAGGCTGTCCTGCGGGTCGACGTCCACGGCCAGGACCTTGCTGTGGCGGGCGAGGGCGACGGCGATGTTGGCGGCGGTCGTCGTCTTACCGACCCCACCCTTGGACGAGCACACCGCCAATCGCATGCGGGGAGTGTGCAGGTCTCGTCTCCGATTGCAGGGACGCCGGGCCGGGTGGAGTCACTCCAATCTCACAATCGGAACATCGGGCCCACCCTCATCATGTCTGGGGAGCGGTGGCAGGCTGGCCGGCCATGAGCGACGTGATGGTTCCTGGTCCCCAGCCGGCCGGCGGTGATCCGGAGACGGCCGGCCTGGCCGCGCCCAGTGTGAGCGAATCGGAGCCGCCGCGGTGCACGACGCGGACGCGGGAGTACCGCGACGGC
>JALZBL010000180.1:3859-4685 GCA_030947395.1 Actinomycetota bacterium
CGCCGTCGTCTGGCTGGACCTGCACGATCCGGCCGCCAGCGATCTCTCGATCGTCATCGGCGAGTTCGGGCTGCACCCGCTCGCCGTCGAGGACGCGGTGCACGACCACCAGCGGCCCAAGCTGGACCGCTACCGCAGCCACCTGTTCACCAGCATGTACGCGGTGTCCTTCGACGCCGCCAGTGGCCGGCTGGTGACCAGCGAGATCAACGCCTTCATCACCCCGCGGGCGCTGATCACCGTGCGGAAGGGCGATTTCGACGTCGACACGCTGATCGGCCGGTGGGAGGAGATGCGGGATCTCGCCGCCACGGGCGTGGGCTACCTGGTGCACGGCCTCCTCGACGCCGTCGTCGACGGGCAGTACCAGGCAGTGCAGGAGCTCAACGACGCCGTGGACGAACTCGAGGACGCGCTCTTCGACCCGCGCACCGACATCGACATCCACCGCCGCGGCTTCGAGCTGCGCAAGAGCCAGGTCCGGCTGCGGCGGGTCATCGTGCCGATGCGCGAGGTGCTCGCCCGGCTGGAACGGGGCGAGGGCCAGATCCAGCTGGTCACCGAGGAGCTGGCGCCCTACTTCCAGGACGTGCAGGACCACGTGCTCCGCGCGGCGGACGACGTCGAGGCCGCCCACGACCTGATCGGCAGCGTGCTCGAGACCAACTACACCGAGCAGAGCAACGAGCTCAACGAGATCACGAAGAAGCTCGCCGCCTGGGCCGCGATCATCGCCGTCCCCACCGCAGTGACGGGCTTCTACGGGCAGAACGTGCCCTATCCGGGGTTCGGCCAGCAGTGGGGCTTCGTCGTCAGCACCCTGGTC
>JALZBL010000181.1 GCA_030947395.1 Actinomycetota bacterium
TCGCACCGATCGACTACGCGCCGGACGCACCCGCCATCCGCGCGATCGAGCGCCTGGTGGGCGAGCTAGCGGAAACGCGGCGCTAAGAGCACTCGTCCCTGCCGGCGTTGTGGTCCGGCAGGGACGAGTAGTTGGTGGCGCGCGCCGTCTAGCGCTTGACGATGGTGAAGCTGATCGTCTTGGGCGTGGAGCTGTTCTTCGCGGCGTCAGTTGCGATCAGCGTCGCCAGGTAGCTGCCCGGGCTGAGCTTCTTAGACCCGATACGACCCGAGAACGCCACGCTGTTGGCACCCACATGGCTCACTCGCGTCAACGTCCCGCGGCTGAGCACCCGCGTGCACTTCTTCGCCTTGCGCAGACTGCGCGTCGGCGCCACACACAGCTTGCCCTTCCGGCGACCCGCAAGACGCTGGGAGATCGAGATCTTCACCGTCGCCGCCTCAGAGAGCGTGTAGCGGAACGTCGTGCCCTTCTTGTGCTTCTTGCCCTTCTTCTTGGCCGCCGCAGTGCCAAACGTTGGCGTCGAACCGCCCACCGTGAACGGATTATTGGTCAACCCGTAGCTCGACACGCCCGGGGCGAAGAGATCCGGCGTGGGCGTGCTGCCGGGAGGGTTCCCACCCGGATTGGGCGTCGATCCCGGAACCGCCTGGTAGGCGAACGACCCCGCGGAGGTCGCGCTCCCACCCTCGTTGACGACCGTGATCGCCACCGACCCGCTGCCCGCAGGCGCGACGGCCCTGATCTGCCCGTAGGAGTCCACGGTGAAGCCCGCCGGCGTGCCGCCGAAGAGCACGGAGGTGACGTTATGGGTGAAGCCCTGGCCGGTGATCGTCACCGATGTCCCCCCGGCGCCTGTGCCGGTGCTCGGAGCGAGACCGTCAACCCGCGGCGCCGGCGTGTACAGGTCGGCCGTTTTGTCGTCGCTGTTGCCGGCCACCAGCACCTTGCCGCAGTCGCTCCCGCACACCGCGCTGTCCGCGGCGAACTTGGTGGGATCGCTGGAGAGCACCACCGTGTCGTAGGAGCTCGTCTGGGGATGCCCGGAGCCGCGGGAGATGTTCAGCAGCCCGGCAGACCGCCACTTGTTGTCGGTGGGGTCGAACAGCTCGGACGTGAGGCCACCACGCCCACCGTCGGCGAGCAGGACCTTGCCGCTGGGTAGCACAGCGCTGTCGTGGTTGTTGCGGGCCGCCCCGATCAGCCGGTCTGGCAGCAGCGTCCACGTTCCGGCAGCCGGGTCAAAGAGCTCGGCGGAGTCGCCGGCCTGCTGCGCCGTCCCAAGGTAGGGTGGGTCGCCAGGCGGGGTGCCAGCGGCGGCCAGAACCTTGCCGTTGGCGAGGACCACGAGGCTTCCACGTTGGCGCCCGATATTGAGCGAACCTGTTGTGCTCCACGTGCCAGCCGCCGGGTCATAGATCTCCGCGGCGGCCGGGTTACTTCCGGTACCGCCCGCCATCAGGACCTTGCCGTTAGGCAGCAACACGGAGGTCGTGAGCCGGGCCGTATGGAGCATCGAACCGGTCGTGCTGAATGTGCGCGTCGCCGGATCGTAGAGCTCCGCGGAGCTCAGCGTGGCGGGAGTGGCGAATCCTCCGGTGACCAGCACCTTGCCGCAGTGGGCGGGCGGCGAGGCCGCGTGGCACTCGGGACCGTCGAGCAGCGTCGCCGCCTGCTGATCGCGTGCGGCGTTCAGATTGCCAGTGGTGGGAGTCCACGTGCCGCTTGCCGGGTGGTAGGTCTCGGCCGTGTTCAGGGGCGTGTTGGAGCTGGCGCTGTTGGGAGAGCCACCCGCCACCAGGATGTCCCCGCAATACGTCGCGGGCGACGCAGAGCGGCACGCCGGCCCGTCCAGGCGGGTGGCCGTGTACGCGCTGCGCGGCGTATTGAGGTCGCCGGTGCTGGTCCAGGTGCGTGTGACCGGGTTGTAGATCTCATTCGCGGCGATCGTGGTCCCGAACATGGCGTTCTGTCCGCCGATCAGCAGAACTCTGCCGTCGTTGAGCAGCTTCATCTGCTGGTCGTAGTGCACGAGGCTGAGCGAGCCGGTGAGCTTCCACACGCCCTCCGCATACTCGAAGAGCGTCACCGGATTGTCAGGCGAGTTCCCGGACGGGGCCGTGACGATCACATTGACCTTGCCCGCCGCGTGAGCCGGGCTCACCGCGGTGATCTGGGTGTCTGAGTTCACGACGAAGCTGGCGGCGGTGGTGCCGCCGAAGCTCACCGCACTGGCGCCGGTAAAGCCCGTTCCGTTGATCACCACCGGGGTTCCGCCGCCCACCGGACCGCCCCGGGAGCGCAGCGAGTTCACGAGCGGTGAGGTCGGGTTGGGACTGATCTTCGCCACCCAGGCATCCGCAAAACCGCCGTTCTGGGGCTGGAATGCGCTCTTCGTCGGGAAGGAGTCCGGGGAGAAGTAGTCCGTACGTCCGCCGATGTATGCGTTGCCCGAACCATCGACGGCAACTGCTTGACCGAAGTCCCTCGCCCCCCCACCGAAGATCGTGGAGTAGCTGACCGCGCCGTTGGCGTCGAATTTCGTCAGGTAGGAATCATAGTCGCCGGTCCGTACCTGCACCGCGTTCTTGAGGGGGAACGAGCCCAGGGTGTTGCCGACCGCGTAGGCGTTGCCTGACGGATCCACCGCGATGTCGGTGCCGGTGTCATACGTGTTGCTTCCGTTGTACGTCGAGTAGGCGAGGCCGGTGCCTGCCGCGTTGAGCTTGGTCACGAACGAATCGGAGTCGTTGGGTCCGGGCGCCGAGGCGTTGTTGGGCTGGTTGGCGTTCGCGGTCGGGAAGTTGGTCGAGTTCGTCTCCCCGGTGATGTACGCGCTACCCGCCGAGTCCACGGCTACCCCGGTCGCGCCCTCAAAGCGCGTCCCGCCCACGTACGTCGAGTAGGCGAGGGCGGATCCAGCCGGGTTGAGCTTTGTCACGTAGGCGTCGGAGTCCGTGGCGCTCGCGCTGTTGAAGGTGGTGTCAAATGCGCCCGCCGTCGTCGGGAACGGATTCGAGCGCGTAGCGCCGGCCACGTAGGCCGAGCCGGCCGAATCCACCGCGACCGAAGCGCCGGTGTCCGGCTGGTCACCGCCGAGGAACGTCGAGTAGGTGATCGCGGAACCGGCCGAGTTGATCTTGGTGACAAACGCGTCGCTCGGGGCCGTGGGGCCGGCCCCTCCGCCGAACGTGGTCTGAAACGCGCCGGCGGTGGTCGGGAAGTTGTCGGTGACCGAGTTCGTGGCCGGGGCCGTGGTGCCGCCGAGGTACACGGCGCCCGAGGAGTCCAGCGCCAGGCGGTTCGCGGTGTCGGTGCCCGAGCCGCCCAGGTAGGTCGAGTAGACCAGGCCGGTCCCCTGAGGGTTGAGCTCAGCCACAAAGGCGTCCCTGGTCCCTCCGCCGTTTGCGGCCTGGATCGGATTCTGCGTGGGGAAGTTCGTCGACGCCGTAAAGCCCGACACGAACGCGTTGCCCGCGGCATTCACCTCCACGTCCGTGGCCCGATCCTCGGCGCTGCCGCCCAGGTAGGTCGAGTAGACAGCCGCGGTGCCGGCGGGATTGAGCTTGGTCACGAACCCGTCGCGCAAGCCGCCGCCAAAGCTGGTCTGCAGCGCGCCGCCGGTCGTGGGGAAGGGGGTCGGCGGGATGGAGTCCGTGAAGCCGACCACGTACGCGTTTCCTGAGGAGTCCACGGTGATCCCGTTGGTGGTGTCCTGGCTGGACCCGTTGGACACCGACGTGTTGTAGCCGCCCAGGAACGTCGAATAGGCGATCGACGGATCGATTACCAGGGGCTTGGATCGGTCGTAGCTCGCGACCTGGAAGCCCACCTGATGGCCGCCGGCCTTGAGCACGTAGTGCCCCGGCACGCTGCGCCTGGCGGTGCCCTCCCCCTGATAGATGACCGGCCGTCGCTGGCGAATGGTGGCGCCGCGGGCATGGATGAGCAGATCCCCGCTCGCCGTGATCGAGAGGTGCTGGGATCCCCGGAACCCGAGGGCGATCCTGGCCGGATCGGATTTGGGCGCGACGACCAAGTCGTACTCGAGCTCGCGCTGGTTCCCGCGGTAGACCATGTCGACGCCGGGATAGACCCCCTGGTAGCGCACGCGGGCAAACGAGGGGACCCCGGTGTGCCACTGCGACCGGTCACGGCCCACCAGGTAGTTGCTGGCACCCGGGAGCCGATTGGTTCCGGAGACGACGGGGTGCGTGCTCGCGCCGACGAGATGCATGCCCACCACCGCCGAATGCCCTGAGCCCTGAGCCGCACGCGAGCCCTTGCCGCTGGTCAACGACAGCACGGCGCCGTCGCGACCCAAGGCCATCGTGTAGCCGGGGCCGCGCGCCAAGAAGTCGACGCTGCCCGCCGCCTGGCCGCGGTTGGCCTCGAAGCGCAACGGCAAGCGCCCGAACTGCCGACTGACATCGGCGCGCGAGTGCCCCGCTGCGCGAGCGTGCGTAGCTCCGGCGCCGCCGCTGAGTCCCAGCGTCAGCAGACCGAACAGCAACGCTCCCACACACCCGGCGCCCGTAAGGAACGCAAGCGAAACGCGAGTGACTCCAGTACCTATGGCCATCAAGAATCTCCAAGCTCGGGCACAGCGGGTCCGCCAGCGGGCGGTGACTGGGCCGAACCTATAGGGGTCCGGGGTTCTTAGG
>JALZBL010000182.1 GCA_030947395.1 Actinomycetota bacterium
GTACAAGGCCCCCCCGCCGGAAGTGTCCTCCGAACAGTTCTACGAAACCGACCCCGCCAAGCCCTACAAGCGCGGCTGGTCCATCCAGACCGTCAGCCCGCTGCCGATCACCTGGGCCGAACACGTCACCGCCCAAGGACACTGGGGCGCGCCGCTGAGAGAGTACATGCGCGACTACGTCCACTGGGCCACCCTCGGCGCGCTGTGTGAATACCTTCCCCAGGCCGACAACCGCGTGACCTTGGCCGATGAAAAGGACCGGCACGGGTCGCCGGTGGCGCATTTCTCCTACAGCCAATGCGACAACGACAAACAGCTCACCAAGGCCGCGACCGCGTCGATGGAAGCCATCCTCAAAGGCGCCGGCGCCTCGGAGGTCATGACCATCGACCGCTACGCGCACCTCGTCGGGGGCGCCCGAATGGCGGCCCGGGCCGAGGACGGTGTCGTCGACCGCAACCACCGGGTCTTCGGCGTCCCGAACCTCTATCTCGTCGACGGCTCGACTCTGCCCACTCAAGGATCGGCGAACCCCGCGCTGACCATCATGGCGCTGGCCGCCCGGGCCGCGGACCGGCTGATCAGCCAAGGTCGGCGCGGGCTGACCGAAGCACAGACGCAGCCATCATGAGCAGCAGCAACGGCTGGCCTCCGATCGCCGACATCCGCACCGCGGTCTACACCTTCCCCACCCCCGAACCGGAGGCCGACGGCACCCTGGAATGGAACGCCACCACCGCCGTCACCGTCACCCTGACCGCCGGCGGCCACACCGGTTTGGGCTGGACCTACAGCTGCCCGGCCGCCGCGACGGTCATTCACGACAAACTCGTCGACGCGATCCGAGACCGCGACGCCTACGACATCGCCGGCGGCTGGTCGAGCATGCACCGCGCCTGCCGCAACCTGGGCACCAAGGGGTTAGTAATGCAGGCCATCAGCGCCGTGGACATGGCCTGGTGGGACCTGAAAGCGCGGCTGCTCGTCGTGCCTCTGAGTGCGCTCCTGGGCCAGTGCCGCAGTAAGGTGCCGATATACGGCTCCGGCGGCTTCACCACCTTGTCCGACGCCCAACTCGAGGAACAAGTCGGCTGGTGGCAGTCGGTCGGCTGCACCGCGATGAAAATCAAGATCGGGCAATCCTGGGGAACCCGTGAGCAGCGCGACCTCGCCCGGGTGGGTGAACTGCGCAAGTTCGCCGGAGCCGAGGTGCAGCTGATGGTGGACGCCAACGGCGGCTACAGCACCGGCCAGGCCCGCCGCGTCGGCGCCGCTCTCGACGAGCTCGGCGTTACCTGGTTCGAAGAACCAGTTAGCAGCGACGACACCACCGGCCTCGCCAACCTCCGCGCTGTTCTGCGCTGCGACATCGCCGCGGGGGAGTACGCCGCCGACGTCTACGACGTCCGGGCGCTGCTGCCGGTGGTGGACTGTTTGCAGCTGGACGCCACCCGCTGCGGCGGCTACACCGGCTGGCTCCGCGGCGCCGCGCTAGCCCAGTCGCAGAACCTGCAGGTCTCCGCGCACTGCGCCCCATCGCTGCACGCCTACGTCGCCGCCGCCGTGCCGAACCTGCGCCACGTCGAATGGTTCGTCGACCACGCCCGCCTGGAACCGCTGCTGGTAGACGGGCTGCCCGAGGCCCGCGGCGGAGCATTGCACCTGAACACCGGTACGCCCGGGCACGGCATGAGCATCCGCAGCGAGGCCGAGCAGTGGTGCATCGCATGAACGCGAAGACTGTGCACCCGTAGAGCGCGAGTCCGACCAGGTCCATGGCCAGGCTGGCCACGGATAACAGGAGGCGCACCGCGGCTGACCACGAGTTGCCCAAGTCGACAGGCCCCTACAACGGCTAGGACCGCCAGCGAAACGCTACGAGAGGAAGGCAGTGACAACATGGCAACCGTAGGAGTTCGCGGCGCCGGCCACCCCGGCGACCCGTTCCAAGTCCGGCTGGTCTTGAGCGAGGATGACGTCAACCGCGCCCGTGCCCCCGAATCCCTCGTCCTCGACCCGCCGGACGTGAGTTACGACGCGGACCCCCAGATCCGCACGGTCATCGTGCAGATCAGCGACGACAGCTAGGTAACGCCGTCCCGGAGCAGGCAGCCGGTCGGCCCCGTGCATTCACCGGTGGCACAGCACACCGAGAGCGCCACCCTTGGCGCCACCGACCGACCACGGGCCCGTCTTGACCCACCGCGGGGAGAGCCATCATGACGTCCTTCATCACCCGTCATCGCGCACCGCGCCATGCCCGACGGCGCCGGCCCCAACTCCAGGACGTCTATCCCCGGCGTCCACTGGTGAAGGAACCCACGACGGAGACGATCCCGTCCTGAATATCCCCGGCCAGCTCAAGGTGACGACGGTTTGACCGGTCTCAGACTCAACTTCGCGATGTGCTTTCATGCCTTCGCCCCTAACGCTAGCGGGTCCAGTGCATGTCCCCGGCGGGAGACTCTGGGATCTCACCGGCGGCGTCGGCGAAGGATTCCAACGCGTTAGGAAGCGCGCGCCGCTTGGCTTCCGGCATTCGTTGCACGACCGTTTGGATTGCGGCGCGTCGATGCTCGAACACCGAGTCGACCAGCGTCTGGCCTTCTGCGGTCAAGGTGAGCGACACATTGCGCCGGTCGGTGGGGACGTCTCGGCGATCAACCAGCCCAGCGACCACCAGGCGCTCGACCGTACGCGTGGCGTTGGACGGGTGCACGCCTAGCGACTCGGCGACCGCCACCAGGTTGAGGGGCCCCCGCGTGGCCAACATGACAAGAATCCGCAGCTGCGGGAGCGAAACCCGATCTTCGGCCTCGGCGACCGAGCTGGCCACGACCGCGACCAACACCCGAGCGGCGACCATCACCGCGTCGACCTGTCGAGTGAGCGCTGGGTCTGGCGTGGACGTCTCCATCTTCCGTGGGGACATGCGTTGAGTCTGAACCAAAAGCTGCGCTCAAGCAACGATTGCTGGTAGGACCACGTTACGACCCTGATGACCGAGCCGCCAAGATCCGCACGCCGATGACGCCTGCGCCGTCGCAATCATTGCCATTAGGTCAGGAACTGCGGGATGCTGGATCAGACACATCCCGTCCCGGGCAAGGTGAAAGCTCTGTGATTAGTAGTCGAACGACGGCGCGGGCTGATGACGCGCCCGACGCGATCGTCATCGGCGCCGGGCACAACGGGCTGGTCGCCGCCAACCTGCTCGTCGATGCCGGCTGGGCCGTCACCGTGTACGAGGCCTCGAGTGAACCCGGCGGCGCGGTGAGGTCGGGCGAGGTCACGGTGCCCGGATTTCGCACTGACCTGTTTAGCGCGTTCTATCCGCTGTCGGCAGCCTCACCGGCCCTGGCCGCGTTATCTCTGGGTGACTGGGGATTGACCTGGCGACGGGCGCCGGCGGTCCTGTCCCACGTTTTCCCGGACGGGCGGACCGCGACTCTGTGGCAGGACGCGCAGCGCACCGCCGAATCCCTGGCCCAGTTCCACCCCGCCGACGGGGACGCCTGGATCGGGCTCACTGAGGAATGGGACCACGTCCGTGACCACGTCATCCAGGCCCTGTTCCAGCCGTTTCCTCCGATCCGGCCCGGGGTGAAGCTGGCACGCGACCTCGGCCTCGGGGACACGCTGCGGATGGCGCGAATGGCGCTCCAGCCCGTCCGCCGCTTCGGTGAGGAACGCTTTCACGGAGCAGGGGGCCCGATCCTGCTCGCCGGCAACGCGCTTCATGCTGACCTCTCACCGGACGGGGCCGGCAGCGCTCTGTACGGGTGGTTGCTGGCCATGCTCGGACACAGCCACGGCTTCCCGGTGCCCGCCGGCGGCGCCGATCAGCTCGTCGCCGCGCTCGTCAGACGGCTAGGGGCCAAGGGCGGCCAAATCCACCTCAACGCGCCCGTCACCGGCATCGAGGTGACGGCGGGCTCGGCGACCGGAGTGGTCCTGGACTCCGGTGAACGGATTCACGCACGGCGAGCGGTGCTGGCCGACGTGGCCGCCCCCGCGCTGTACCGCGGGCTGATCGGGCGGGGTCATCTGCCGGCCCGATTCATGGCTGACCTGGACAACTTTCAATGGGACAACCCGACCCTCAAGATCGACTGGGCCGTGGGCACGCCCGTCCCGTGGACCGCGCCCGAACCGGCGCTCGCGGGCACCGTGCATCTTGGCGTTGACCTCGATGGCCTGAGCGACTACGCCGCAGACCTCGCCACCCGACGCGTCCCGTCGCACCCGTTCGTGCTGTTCGGTCAGATGACCACCGCTGATGCCGAGCGCTCCCCGGCGGGGACCGAGTCCGCCTGGGCCTACACCCATCTGCCACGAGGGTTCAACGGCGACCCGCAGGTCGTCGCTGAGCAGGTCGCCCGAGTCGAAGCCATCCTCGAGCGTCACGCGCCGGGCTTCGGCACCTCGGTGCTGGGACGGTATGTGCAAGCCCCGGCCGATCTGCAGCGCAGCGACGCCAACCTGGTCGACGGAGCGATCAACGGGGGCACCGCTCAACTGCACCAACAGGCGGTGTTCCGTCCCGTGCCCGGGCTCGGCGGACCGGTCACACCCGTCGACCGGCTGTTCCTGGCTGGATCATCGGCGCACCCCGGCGGCGGCGTGCACGGCGGTCCCGGAGCCAATGCGGCCGCGGCCG
>JALZBL010000183.1 GCA_030947395.1 Actinomycetota bacterium
GTGCTGGGTTGGCCGCTGCTCGCGCTCGTCGGGGGCCTGCTCGCCGCCGGGGCCGTGGCCCTCGGTCTCGAGGCCGCCGGTGTGCCCACCGGTGTGACCGACGCGATCGTCGGCCTGAGCTTCTACGCCGCCCTGGTTGTCGTGATCATCGTTGCCGGCCGGCCGATCGCCGCGCGCTACGGCGGCTGGACGGAGGCGTTCGGCCTGCTGCGACCGCGCTGGATGGACCCGGTTTGGGCGCTGGCGACATTCGTCGGTGGGCTAGCCGCCCGGATCGCGTTGCTGCTGGTGGTGTTCGCGCTGGTGCCGGCCTGGCGCGACGCGGACTACTCCAACGTCAAGAACCTTTCCGGGGTAGGGGTGGCCGAGCTGCTCTACCTGATCGCGTTGACCGTGCTCATTGCTCCCGCGGTCGAGGAACTGCTCTTTCGCGGGGTGTTGCTGCACGCGGCCGCCTACCGGTGGGGATTTTGGCCGGCCGCGGTGGCGACGTCGCTCGGCTTCGGCCTGCTGCACACGCCCCAGGTTTCGGCCGGCGCCGCGACGGTGCTGCTCGGCGGAAGTCTGGCCCTGTTCGGTTTCCTGCAGTGCATCCTCGTGCGCTTCACCGGCAGCCTGGTGCCGGCGATCATGGTCCACATGTTGAGCAACGGCCTCGCCCTGGTCGTAGCCCTGAGCTGAGCCGGTTTGGCCCCCTCGGCGGGGTGCGCTTGGCCGGCGTGGCGGCCTGGGGCAGGATCACACGTCATGCGAATCGGAGTGCTCACTGGTGGCGGGGACTGTCCCGGACTCAACGCGGTGATCCGGGCCGTCGTCCGCAAGGGCGTCGGCGTGTACGGGTATGAGTTCGTCGGGTTCCGCGATGGGTGGAAGGGTCCGCTCGAGGGACTGACGATGGAGCTTGGCATCGCTCAGGTCCGAGGCATCCTTCCCCGCGGCGGGACCGTGCTGGGTTCCTCGCGGACCAACCCGTTCAAGGTCGACGGCGGCGTGGACCGCATCCGCGACACGCTGCACCGCCTCGGCGTCGACGCGCTGGTGGCGATCGGCGGCGAGGACACCCTCGGGGTCGCCACCCGGCTCGACGACCTCGGGGTCAACGTCATCGGAGTGCCGAAGACCATTGACAACGACCTCAACGCCACCGACTACACCTTTGGTTTCGACACCGCGCTCAACATCGCGATGGAGGCCATCGACCGCCTGCACACCACGGCCGAGTCGCACCACCGCGCGCTCATCGTCGAGGTGATGGGCCGACACGCGGGCTGGATCGCCCTGCACGCCGGCCTCGCCGGCGGAGCGAACGTCATCCTCATCCCCGAGCAGCCGTTTTCGATCGAGCGGGTCTGTTCCTACGTGGAGAGCCGGTTCCAGTCGCAGTACGCCCCGATCGTCGTCGTCGCCGAGGGGGCTACACCCGACGCCGGCGACGGGGTGAACCCCACCGGCGAGCTGGACGCGTTCGGTCACGCCCGCCTCGGTGGTATCGGCGACTGGCTGGGCAAGCAGATCGAGGCGCGCACCGGTAAGGAGGCCCGTACCACTGTGCTCGGCCACATCCAGCGCGGCGGGACTCCCACCGCCTTCGACCGAGTCCTGGCCACCCGGTTCGGCCTGCACGCGATCGACGCCGTCCACGACAAGGACTGGGGTCAGATGGTCGCGCTGCGGGGCACGAACATCGTCCGGGTTCCCTTGGCCGCCGCGACCGAGACCCTCAAGACCGTTCCGCCCGAGCTCTACGCCGAGGCCGAGGTGTTCTTCGGCTGATCGCTCGGCAAGAGTTTTGGGTCCTTCGCGATGTGGCTTGGGCGCGCTTCGTAGGCTGTAGGGGTGACTGCGACCCGTTCCGCGCCCGTGGCCGTTCCTGACCCGCTGGGTCTGGACGCCTGGCGCGCGCGGCCCGCCGCGCAGCAGCCGACGTGGCCAGATGTCGACGAGTTGCGCCGGGTGTCCCGGACGTTGTCGGGCCTGCCGCCGCTGGTGGTGGCCAGTGAGGTGGACCAGCTGCGGGAGCGGCTGGCCGCGGTGGCCCGGGGGGAGGCCTTCCTGCTGCAGGGCGGTGACTGCGCCGAGACGTTCGAGACCTCCTCGCAGGCCGACATCGCCGGCAAGGTCCGGGTGCTCTTGCAGATGGCCGTCGTGCTCACCTACGGCGCCTCCATGCCGGTGGTCAAGCTGGGCCGGGTGGCCGGGCAGTACGCCAAGCCCCGTAGCAGCGAGATCGACGCCTTCGGCTACCAGTCCTACCGCGGCGACATGGTCAACGACCTGACCCAGGATCACCGCCGGCGACGGCCGGATCCCGAGCGAATCCTGCGCGCGTATCACACGGCGGCGACCACGTTGAACCTGCTGCGCGCCTACGCCGGCGGCGGACTGGCCTCCCTGGACCGCGTGCACTCGTGGAACACCGCGTTCGCCCGAACGACGGACACCGGTTCGCGCTACGAGCAGATGGCCAGCGAGATCGACCGCGCCGTGCGCTTCATGCGGGCCTGCGGGGTGCACGACGGCGCGCTCGAGGGGGTTGAGCTCTACGCCAGCCACGAGGCGCTGATACTCGAGTACGAACGGGCATTGACCAGGGTGGAGGAGGGTCGGGCCTACGACCTGTCCGGCCACTTCGTCTGGGTGGGCGAGCGGACCCGCCAGCTCGACGGAGCCCACCTGGACTTCGTGTCACGCATCGCCAACCCGATCGGTGTGAAGCTCGGGCCCACCACGACGCCGGCGTTCGCGGCCGAGCTGGTCGAGCGGCTCGACCCGGACAACACTCCGGGTCGGCTCACCTTGATCAGCCGGATGAGCAACGTCCGGGTCCGCGACGCGCTGCCGCCGATCATCGAGCGGGTGCAGGCCAGCGGGCACCTGGTGGTGTGGCATTGCGACCCGATGCACGGCAACACCGAGGAGACGCCGACCGGCGTGAAGACCCGGCACCTCGATCGCATCCTGGACGAGGTCGACGGTTTCTTCGACGTCCACGCCGATCTGGGTACCCACCCGGGCGGCCTGCACGTCGAGCTGACCGGTGACGACGTCACCGAATGCATCGGCGGCACGGCCGACCTGACGGCAGCCGACCTCGGGCGGCGGTACGAAACGGCGTGTGACCCGCGGCTGAACATCGAGCAGTCACTCGAGCTGGCGTTCCGGGTGGCGGAGCGACTGGTCGCCGAGCGCCGCCGCCGCGACGCGGACGAGTCAGGCCGGTGAGCGCGGCGCACGCGCCCGACCGCGACAGTGCAGGGTTGAACGACACCGCGTTGAACGACACCGCGTTGAACGACACCGCGTTGAACGACACCGCGTTGAACGACACCGCGTTGAACGACACCGCGTGCGATAACACCGTCGACCTGCGCTCGGACACCGTCACCCGTCCCACCGCGGCGATGCGGGCGGCGATGGCGGCGGCACCGGTCGGCGACGACGTGTACGGCGAGGATCCCGAAGTCAACCGCCTGCAGGAGGAGGTCGCCGACCGGCTGGGCTTCGAAGCGGCGCTGTTCGTCCCGAGCGGGTCGCTGGGCAACCAACTCGGACTGCGGCTGTTGGCCTCGCCGGGCCAGGAAGTTGTCTGTGACTCCATGGCCCACATCGCCCGGGCTGAACTGGGCGCGGCCGCGGCGTTCTCGGGCATCACGTTCCGCACCTGGGCCGCGCCGCGGGGCCAGCTGCGCGCCGATGACGTGGCCGGGCTGATCGCGCCCTCGGCCGGGCCCTACCTGGTCTCGACCGCGGCCATCGCCGTGGAGAACACGCACAACTTCGGCGGTGGCACCGTTCAGTCGGCTCACGAGCTGTCGGCAGTGATCGAACTGGCCCGTCGACACTCGCTCTCCGCGCACCTCGACGGCGCCCGCCTGTGGAACGCGCACGTGGCCACCGGCCGGTCGCTGCGCGAGCTCGCGGCGGGCTTCGACACCGTGTCGGTCTGTTTGTCCAAGGGTCTCGGTGCCCCGGTCGGATCGTTGCTGGTGTCGAGCGCGGATCGGATCGGCGAGGCCCGAGTGTGGCGCAAACGCTACGGCGCCGGCATGCGCCAGGTCGGCATCCTGGCCGCAGCCGGTCGCTACGCCCTGGCCCATCACGTCGAACGGCTGGCCGACGACCACGCGCGGGCCGCTCGCCTGGCCGAGGCGCTCGGCGGCGACGCGACCCAGGTCGACACCAATATCGTCGTCCTCGACGTGCCGGACGCCGCCGCGGTGGCGGCCAAGGCGGCCACCGAGGGAGTTCTCGTATCAGCGCTGGGTCCGCGCTTCCTGCGGCTGGTCACCCACCTCGACATCGACGACGCCGCAACCGCCCGCGCCATCGCGGTACTGAGCCCGTTGGTCGCCTGACCGGCGGACACAGACCTACCGGTTCGTCCGTCAGTCGGGGCCTCGCCCGGCGGCCGGTGTGGGATTTGGCGGGCAGACGGTCTCCGCGGCGCGGTCGCTCGGGTCAGGCCCCATCTGGTCCGGTGGTGGCTGTTGCTCGGGTTCGATGGTCTCGCGTGGGATGTGCCCGTCAGGTAATACGAACCGAAGTACGGCGGGGTGGGCGGTGTTTCGGCGCGGGGTGCGGTGGGGATCGATCCAGGCCGGTGGGATCCAGTGTGGGACGCGGTCGATCATG
>JALZBL010000184.1 GCA_030947395.1 Actinomycetota bacterium
CGACTGGTCCGTGGCCGACGTCCGGTCCGTGGAACCCGGCCGGTCCGCCACCCCCGGGCTACCGTGACCCCGCGCCGCAGTACCCGCCGCAGTACCCGGCCCAGTACCCGGCGCAATACCCGGCCCAGTACCCGGCCGGGTCGGGTTCCCGCGGCCCGGCGGCGGCCCGTGGCTCCGGCCGCAGGACCGGCCAGCGAACCGCCGCGGTCGTCGGCCTGGTCGTGGTGGTGATCGCCGGGCTGCTGGCCGGGAGCTGGTTCGCCTTCCTGCGCAAACCGGCACCCGCGCTGACGTGGCAGGGCAAGCAGATCTCCCAGCCGGAGACCGTGCTGAGCGCGGCGGAGGCGTCGCTACAGCAGGTGGTGAACACCCGCCACGGCGCATCGGGCAAAGACGCGCGCTGCTACTTCGCGCAGCCGAAGCGCCCCGCCGAGGGGGCCAAGAAGTCCGATGTCGCCCCGGAGTTGCTCTGCGGCCCGGTGCTCTTCGTCGACGGTGACGCCAAGAACCAGTACGTGCGGTTCGCGCTCAGCGCCCGCCCGGCCAAGGACAAGAAAGTCGAACTGAGCGCCGCGACCACCCCCACTGCCGCGGACCCGATGGCCCTGCCGGCCGACCGCGACCTGGCCCGACCCGACAAGGTGTCGGCCCCGTCGGGGGCCGGGGGGTTGAGCGTTCCGGCGCCACCACCGGCCGCCGCAAACTTGTTGGCCACCGTCGACATCGGCGGCCAGACGTTGCCGGCGCCGGGCCCGAACGCCGTCATCGGCGCCCGCACCGGTGGCATCAAGCTGACCGGCCTGGGCAAGGTGCCCCGGATCGGCCGCGGCGACGCGGCCCGATCGGCGCCGACCGGGCAGGAGTTCATCGCCTTCACCTACGCCCCGGCGGTCTCGGCCAACGGCGGCGTCGCCACCCTGGGCAAGGCCACGGTGCGGATCGTGGCCGGCGGCATCCCCCGGGGCCTGCCGACCGGCAGCGAGGCGACGGTAGTAGCCGTTGCCATCGGCCAGCCGGCGCAGCTTCGGGTCACCGAGGCCGGCTCCACCCAGACGATCTCGCTGCGGACCGGCCAGCCCGGGGCGAACAACGTCGTCGTCGGTCGCCGGACCCGCCATACCCAGTCGATCAACCGCCGGCTGCCACTGAACTTCACCGAATCTGCCTCGGGTGATTCGATCCCGCGCACCGCGCGGGTCGATGTCCAGGACGCTCGGCTGACCTATTGGAGTCCGCTGGTCGGCGACAACCGTCACGCGAGCTCGCCCGGGCGGGCTTTCCTCTACCTCGATGCGACCTTCACCTTCACCAACGGCCCGCGCGGCAACTTCACCGAGAGCGGGCCCCGCGGGCCGTTCGGCATCCCCACCTCGCAGTTGGAACTGCGCCTGCCCGACGGTCGCACGCTCGCGGCGCGCAACTACGCCATCACTCCCGGCAAGATCTTCAACCTGTACGAGGTGCCGCCCACCTTCACCACCGGCACGGTCGTCATCCGCGGGGCGGCGACGAACCGCAACGGAGTCAAGTTCACGGTGCGCTCGCCGGTCAATATCCCGGTGACCATCCCGGCGTGATCCAGGGGCGGCCCGGCGGCCCGGCCGTACGCGCCGCTCAGCGGATGAAGGTGTCGACGGCCACGGCGAGGAACACCAGCGCCAGGTAGCTGTTGGAGAGGTGGAACAGGCGCATCGGTCGCGGTCGGGCCGCGCGTGCGGTGGCCCGCAGCAACCGGTGCGCCTCGACGATCAACGCCGCGCCGGCCCCCAGAGCCACCACCCCGTAGACCCACCCGGTGGCCAGCGGCCAGAGCGCGAGCGAGGTGGCCACGGTGAGCCAGGTGTAGACCGTGATCCGGCGCGCCACGGTCACCGGCGAGGCGACCACCGGCAGCATCGGCACGCCGGCCCGGCCGTAGTCGGCGCGGTAGCGGATGGCCAGGGCCCAGAAGTGCGGCGGCGTCCAGAAGAACACCACCAGGAACAGCACCAGTGGCGCCCAGGTCAGCGAACCGGTCACGGCAACCCACCCGATGAGCACCGGCATGCATCCGGCCGCGCCGCCCCAGACGATGTTCTGCGGCGTGCGCCGCTTGAGCAGCATCGAGTAGACGACGACGTAGAACGCAATCGCCGCGAGGGTGAGCGCGGCCGCAAAGGCATTCGTCGCCGCGGCCATGATCGTCACCGCCGCCGCGCCCAGGGCCAGACCGAACCCGAGGGCGCCGCGAGGGGACACGGCCCCGCGAGCCAGTGGGCGGTGACCGGTCCGGCGCATGAGCGCGTCGATGTCGCGGTCCACGTAGCAGTTCAGCGCATTAGCGCTGCCCGCGGCGAGGGTTCCGCCGATCACCGTGGCCAGGACGAGGGCGCCCGCGGGCAGGCCGCCGGCGGCCAGGATCATCGCCGGCAGTGTCGTGACGAGTAGCAGTTCGATGATGCGCGGCTTGGTCAGGGCGACGTAGGCGGCGACACGGGTCCACGGCGTCGTCGCGACGGCCGGCGCCGCAGCGCCGAAGTACCGCGGCGAGGCCTCGGTTTCCGGCGCGTGCGTCACCCGACCAGCCTATCCGCCGCCTCCGTCCCGTCTGACGCGGTCCGAGGCGGTCCAAGGCGGTCCCAGGCGGTCCGAGGCGGTCCGAGGCGGTCCGACGCGCTCCGGCCAGCCCAACCGGACGGCCGGCGAGCAGGCCAACCGGCCGGCGCCCGCAGGGCAGCGGCAGCGATAGGCTCGCACCAGGACGAAACCACCGCCCCGGCCGACCAGCACACCACGTCCAGATACAGCGCCAGTTGGAGAGATCGTGACCGATACCGCCCAAGAGCCCGTTCGCAAGTACCCGTCCTGGTGGACCGAACTGGACACCCGGGCCGTCGACCAGGCCCGGCTACTGGCCGCCGACGCGGTGCAGAAGGTTGGAAACGGTCACCCCGGTACGGCGATGAGCCTGGCCCCGCTGTCCTACCTGCTCTTCCAGCGCATCATGCGCCACGACCCCCTGGACCCGAACTGGGTCGGACGCGACCGGTTCATCCTGTCCAACGGACACTCCTCGCTGACGCTCTACAACCAGCTCTTCCTCTCCGGCTACGGCCTGGAACTCGATGACCTCAAGGCGTTGCGGACGTGGGGCTCGCGCACCCCGGGACATCCCGAACACGGTCACACGCTGGGCGTGGAGACCACCACCGGCCCGCTCGGGCAGGGCGTGGCCAACGCCGTCGGAATGGCGATGGCCGCGCGCCGCGAACGCGGCCTGTGGGACCCGGACACCGCCGCCGGCGAATCCCCGTTCGACCACCACATCTACGTCATCGCCGGGGACGGGTGCATGGAGGAAGGTGTGTCCAGCGAGGCGTCCAGCCTGGCCGCCACCCAGCAGCTGGGCAACCTCATCCTGTTCTGGGACGACAACCACATCTCGATCGAGGACGACACCAACGTCGCCTTTTCCGAGGACGTCATCGCCCGCTACAAGGCCTACGGCTGGCACACCCAGTACGTCGAGTCCGGCGAGGACGTCGTCGCCCTGGACCGCGCGATCAGGGCGGCCCAGCGTGAGACCGACCGGCCGTCGTTCATCGCGGTGCGCACCGTAATCGGCTGGCCCGCGCCACACCTGCAGAACACGGGTAAGGCCCACGGCTCGGCCCTCGGTGTCGACGAGGTGCGGGCGACCAAGGAAGCGCTCGGCTACAACCCCGACGTCAACTTCTACATCGAGCCCGAGGTGCTGGCCCACGCCCGGGAAGTCGTCGCCCGAGGGCGAGCGGCGCGGGCCGAATGGCAGCCCCGCTTCGATGAGTGGGCGGCCAAGAACGGTGAGAAGAAGAAGCTGTTCGACCGCATGGTGACCCGTTCACTGCCCGACGGCTGGACCGATGCCCTGCCGAGCTTTCCCACCGAGAAGGACGGCAAGCCGGCCACCATGGCCACTCGGGCCGCGTCGGGCAAGGTCCTCGGCGCCCTGGCGGACGTGCTGCCCGAGCTGTGGGGCGGCTCGGCGGACCTCGCCGAGAGCAACAACACCTCGATGGAGGGCGAGCCGAGCTTCGTGCCCCCCGAACGCCAGACCAAGATGTGGCCCGGCGGCCCTTACGGGCGCACCCTGCACTTCGGCATCCGTGAGCACGCGATGGGCTCGATCATGAACGGCATCGCCCTGCACGGCGGTACCCGGGTCTACGGCGGGACGTTCCTCGTGTTCAGCGACTACATGCGCCCGCCGGTTCGATTGGCCGCGTTGATGCAGGCGCCGGTCACTTACGTCTGGACCCACGACTCGATCGGGCTCGGCGAGGACGGCCCGACCCACCAACCGATCGAGCAGCTAGCCGCGCTGCGGGCCATCCCAGGCCTCGACATCGTGCGACCAGCCGACGCCAACGAGACCGTCGTGTGCTGGCGCACCATTCTCGAGCACAACGACCGCCCGGCGGGGCTGGCCCTGTCCCGGCAGGCGCTACCCACCCTCGACCCGACCAAGGTCGTCGACGCCGACAAGGGTGGCTACATCCTGGAAGAGGGATCGTCCGGGCTGCCCGAGGTCATCCTGATCGCCACCGGCTCCGAGGTGTCGATCGCCCTGCTGGCCCGCGAGCGGCTAGAAGACGAAGGCCGCTCGGTGCGG
>JALZBL010000022.1 GCA_030947395.1 Actinomycetota bacterium
GTTCGGACGCGCTTGCGCCATTGCGTTTCGACTTGGGTAACTAACCGGTCACCCACGACGTCCGCCGACTGGAGGCGCCATGACCCGATTGGGGTTCGGACGCGCTCCCGCCATTGCGTTTCGACTTGGGTCACCAACCGGTCACCCACGACGTCCGCCGACTGGAGGCGCCCTGACCCGATTGGGGTTCGGACGCGCTCGCGCCGACGATCGATGAACTGAACCAAGGTGCCCCGGCCCCCGACGGGGTCGGGGCACTTTCACTTCGAGAGCAAAGGAATCGCATGCCCAAGATCCTCAGCTTCAACGAGGACGCCCGTCGCGGCCTCGAGCGCGGTGTCGACCGCCTGGCCGACACGGTCAAGGTGACCCTCGGCCCGCTCGGCCGCAACGTCGTGCTCGACAAGTCCTTCGGGGCGCCGGTCATCACCAACGACGGCGTCACCATCGCCCGCGAGATCGATCTGACCGATCCGCTGGAGAACCTCGGCGCCCAGTTGGTGAAGTCGGTGGCCACCAAGACCAACGACGTCGCCGGTGACGGCACCACCACCGCCACGGTGCTGGCTCAGGCGCTCGTGCGGGCCGGGCTGCGCAACGTCGCGGCCGGGGCCGCCCCGGCTGCACTCAAGCGGGGGATGGACGCCGCGGTCGAGGCGGTCAACAACGCCCTCGACAAGGTCGCCATCGCCGTGGACGACGAGAAGTCGATTGCCCACGTGGGCACCATCTCGGCCCAGGACGCCACCATCGGCGCCCTGATCGGCGAGGCCCTGGCCAAGATCGGCAAGGACGGGGTCATCACCGTCGAGGAGTCCAACACGCTCTCCACCGAGCTCGAGTTCACGGAGGGCATGCAGTTCGACAAGGGCTACATCTCGCCGTACTTCGTGACCGATGCCGAAGGTCAGCAGGCTGTCCTGGACGACCCGTACGTCCTCATCACGACGCAGAAGATCAGCTCGATCGCCGACCTCCTTCCGTTGCTGGAGAAGGTCGTCGAGGCCAAGAAGCCCCTGCTGGTCATCGCCGAGGACGTCGACGGTGAGGCGCTGTCCACCCTGGTGGTCAACGCGATCCGCAAGACGCTGTCGGTGGTCGCGGTGAAGTCGCCCTACTTCGGTGACCGCCGCAAGGCCTTCCTGCAGGACCTGGCCATCGTCACCGGTGCCCAGGTCGTCTCCCCGGAGGTCGGCCTCAAGCTCGACCAGACCGGGCTCGACGCGCTCGGCTCGGTCGGGCGCGTGGTCGTCACCAAGGACGAGACCACGGTCACCCACGGATCGGGCAGCCAGGCCGACATCGATGCCCGCATCGCCCAGATCCGCGCCGAGATCGAGAGCACGGACTCCGACTGGGACCGGGAGAAGTTGCAGGAGCGGCTGGCCAAGCTGGCCGGCGGCGTGGGGGTCATCCAGGTGGGTGCCGCCACCGAGGTCGAACTCAAGGAGAAGAAGCACCGCATCGAGGACGCCATCGCGGCCACCCGGGCCGCGGTCGAGGAAGGCATCATCGCCGGTGGTGGCGCGGCGCTCGTTCAGGCCGCCTCAGTGCTGGACGGCAATCTCGGCTTCACCGGTGACGAGGCCACCGGCGTGCGCGTCGTGGCCGGTGCCCTGGCCGAACCGCTGCGCTGGATCGCCCAGAACGCCGGGCTCGAGGGCTACGTCGTCGTGGCCAAGGTCCGCGACCTGCCGGCCGGGGAAGGCCTGGACGCGTCCACCGGCAAGTACACCAAGATGATCGAGGCCGGCATCGTCGACCCGGTCAAGGTGACCAAGGCCGCGCTGGCCAACGCCAGTTCGGTGGCCGGCCTGATCCTGTCCACCGAGAGCGCGATCATGGAAAAGCCCGAGGAGACCGACCCGGACGCCGGGCAGTCGCACGGTCACCCGCACGTCCACTGAGCAACCGCTCCACGGCAACACCGAGCACGAGGTACTGAGCACGAGGTACTGAGCACGAGGTACTGAGCACGAGGTACTGAGCACGAGGTACTGAGCACGACGTACCGAGCACGCAGCAGGGCCCCGCACCGATCTGGTGCGGGGCCCTGACGCGTCGACGATCGAGCGGGCAGACTGGACCCGGGCCCAACCCGCTGCCCCCCATGATCCGCCCTCGACCTCCGCAAAGGGGAAGCCCGATGCCCGTACGCATCACTGCCCGAGAGCTGCCCGCCCGGTTCACCGGAAAGTGCGGCTGAACCGCGATGTGGTTGCTGCTCTCCACCCGGCTGCGCACCTGGCTACTGATCACCGTCGGGGTTCCGCTGGCCCGCATGCTCTTGCACCGGATTGCCACCCTCGCCGCGCGGCGTGCTCCGGACGGGCAGGCCGCCCGGGTACTGGGGCGGGCTGATTCGACGCTGGCCGGCTTCCGGCGGAATCGGGGCCGGCGCTCGCGCTGAGCGCTTCCCGCGATCGGATCGCGGGGATGGACTCAGTGCTCGGCGAACCAGGCTTCGGCGGTCCGCTGCTCCTGCCGGATGCCGGCCAGGACGGCCGGGGCGGCGGCCTGTTCAATCCGGCCACCAATCAGCGGTACCCCGGCCTTGAGGTCGGCGTCGACGGTGGTCACCGCGCCGGTGCCGGCCGGAACCAGGGTCAAGGCGCCGGTCATCTGTAGCGGCGTTCCGGCTACGGTCACCGTGGTGCGCCCGGTTCGGCCGCCGCCGGCACCGGCCGGGCCCCAGTCGTCGACCTGGACCAGGGTCAGGGTCTGGCCGACGAAGGACTTCACGAAGTCCGGGAACTGCTTGGTCGGAATCTGGCGCTCGGTAGTGATCATCAGTCGGCCGTCTCGACCGGTGACCTCGACCTTCTGGCTCAACGCCCCGGTGTCGCGGCACTTGCGTTCCTGGAAGGCCGGATCGGCGATCATCGTGTTGACGGCGTCCGGTGGGCGGGCGTAGCGGATCTCGGCCTGCAGTCTCATAGGCCGGTAAAGCTACCGGGTGTCGGCGCTGATTCGGATCTCGCCGAGCAGCTCCTCGCGCTCGGCCGCGGACAGGCCGCCCCAGACGCCGTAGGGCTCGCGGACCGACAGGGCCCAGCGCAGGCACTCGCGGGTGACGGGGCAGCGGGCGCACACCACCTTGGCCTGCGCTTCCCGACGGCGCCGGGACTTGCCCCGCTCGTTGTCGGGATGGAAGAACATCGCGGCGTTCAGGCCGCGGCAGGCCGCCCGGATCTGCCAGTCCCAATGCTCGGCAACCGGAGTAGGGAGTTTGGCCACGTCGGCCATGTCGACCACCTCATCAGAACGGCGCAGGGATTCCCTGCTCCGACGAGGTTCGGATCGTGGCGCGGCGCCGGTTCACCCGACGGCCCGGGTTCAGGCTCGACGAAGCCTCAGCGCAGGCTGAGGGCGTCGGTGTAGCCGCGGGCGTAGTCCCAACTGACGAAGCCCGAGGGGTCAGGGTCGAACGCCGGCTCGTGGGCGTTGGCGCTGCCGGCACCGAGCAGGGTGCGCAGGTTGGCCTCCATCAGCGCCCAGCTGAAGTAATGGGGCTCGCCGCAGTCGGTGCAGTCGACGACGACGCCGCGGATCCCGTGCGGGGCCAGCGCCGCGGCGAACTCCTGCAGCTCCCGCAGATCGGCGGCGACATCGGCCCGTTCGGACTCATCGAGCGGCGTCGGCGGGTCGGCTGAGTCGAGTAGCGCGGTGGGGTCGTCGGGGTCGTCGAGGAATGGATCGAGCGGACCCGGATCGGGACCGGCGGCGAAGGCGTCCGAGTCGACGCGCTCGTGCTTGTTGCCCGAACCGCTCTGGTCGGCGGGAGGTGTACCACTCACGCCACCACGGTAAGGGAATACCGGCCGGTATGGCCAACATCGGCGGCCGCGGAACCTGCGCTCGGGCCGCCGCCGTCCGGTTCAGAGATCGGCGATCGCGGCCAGTGGGGGCGTCCGGGCGGCCCGGACCGCCGGCCACAGCGCCGCCAGCACCCCGACGATGCCGCTGATCACCAGGAACAGCCCGGCTTGCCCCCACGGCACGGCGATGTGCTCCAGACCCTGATCACGCAGGGTGCGCACGAACAGCGCCCCGAAGGTGAGGCCCAGCGCCACGCCGACCACCGCGCCGAACAGCGCGATCAGCGCCGACTCCAGGTAGATGGTGCGGCGGACCTGCGGGCGCACCATCCCGACCGCGCGCAGCATCCCGATCTCACGGCGTCGTTCGACCACCGAGAGGGCGAGCGTGTTGATGATGCCCAGGATCGCGATGACGATCGCCAGCGCGAGCAACGCGTACAAGATGGCCAGCAACTGGTCGATCTGGCGCGCCACCGAGCCCTTGAACTGCGCACGGTCCTGCACCTCGACCACCAGGTACGGCGCGGTTGCGTTCTCGAGCGCCGTGCGCAGGGAGGCGAGGTTCGTCCCGGGCGTGGCCTTCACCAGTACCACGATGTTCGTCCGGATCCGGGTCGGCGTCACTTCGCGGAACAGGTCCCCTCCGGTCACGAACGGCCCGAGCAACTGGTTGTCCTTGTAGATCCCGACCACCTTGGTGCCAACGGTTTGGCGGTCCGTGCTCGTCATCGTGACCGGGCTGCCGAGGGAGAACCGGTGGTCCTTGGCGGTGGTCTTGGAGACGAGGATGTCGTGGCCGACGGGCGCATCCTGGCCGGCCATCAGCTTGATCCTCTGGGTCGCGCCCAGCGGACCGTCGACACCGGTGCCGAACTCGTCCTTGCCGCCGATCTTCACGCGCACCGTGTGCAGGGTCGTCACCGTCCCCACGCCGCTGACCTTGGCCGCCGCTTCGCCGGCGCCGGCCGGCACGCCGATCGAGTCGGGTCCCTGCAGGATGTAGTCCGCGGTCACCCCGTTGTCGACGAGAGAGTTCACCGTTCGCTTGGCCGACTGGCCGAACACGGCAATCGCCGAGACCAGCATCAGCCCGAGGGTCAGCGCGAAGGCCGTCGCCGCGGTGCGCCTCGGGTTGCGCACGGCGTTGGTGCGCGACAACCGCCCGATCGAACCGAACGGCCGGGCCACCACCACGCCCAACGCCCCGACGATCGGCCGCGACAGGGCCGGCGCCCCGAGGAGCACGGCGAAGATCAGCGCGAGGGCACCGAGCCCGACCAGCCCGGCCGCGCCGCCGCCGGACTTGCCGAGCGCTCCGGCGACGAGGGCCACTACGCCCAGGACAGTGAGCCCGAGGGCCACGATGGTGCGCCGGCGCAGCGACGAACCGACGGAAGCGAACTCCTCGCGCATCGCCGCGACCGGCGGTATGCGGGCCGCGCGCCGAGCCGGCGCGTAGGCACTGAACAGGGTGACGACGACACCTACGAGCAACGCCACGATGATCGTGCGCGGTCTCAGGTCCAGCGCGCCGGAGGGCAGGCCGAAGTTGGCCGCGTTGAGCAGCGTGCGCAGCCCGTAGGCCAGGCCCACCCCGGCCGCGATGCCGATGACGCTGCCCAGGGTGCCGACCAATCCGGCCTCCAGCAGCACTGACCGGCTCACCTGGCGCCGGCTGGCTCCGATCGCCCGCAGCAGGGCCAGCTCGCGCAGCCGCTGGGCGACGATCATCGAAAAGGTGTTGTAGATGATGAACGTCCCCACCAGGAGGGCGATCGCGCCGAAGGCGAGCAGGAAGTAGTTCACGAAGGACAGCGCCGTGTCGATGCCCTTCTTGGTGTCCGCGCGCACCTTGTCACCGGTTTCGACCTTGTAGGCGGGAAGCGCCGCCGCAATCCGGTCGCGCAGTTTCGCCTGCGGCACCCCGTCACCGGCCACGTCGACGGTGCTCACGTGCCGGCCGTCGGTGAACAGGGCACTGGCCTCAGCCGCCGGGAAGAGCACACCGACGTACCCACCGGTGTCGTTCTCGGTGCGGTAGACCCCGACCAGGGTCACCTCGCGGATGCCGGCGGTTGGGATGACGACCCTGGTCCGGTCGCCGACCTTGAGCTTGCTCAATTTGAGCGCGCCGGGGTTCAGGGCGATCTCACCGGTGGCGCGCGGCGCCCGGCCTGAGGTGATCTGGTCTCCGTCGCCCAGCGCCTGGCCGGGTGCGGCGTAGGCCGAGCCTTCGCTCGGCGCGCCGCCACCCTGCACCCGCTTGCCGTTGGCACCGATCAGCACCACCTGGCCACCGGCCTGCGCCTGCACCCGGGCCACTCCGGGCACGGCGCGGATCCTGCTCACTGCGCTCAACGCGACGCCGCTGGAGTCCGCCTGGTTGCTGGTCACCCGGACGTCGACGCCTTTGGCGGTGTCGGCGAAGATGCCGGTGAAGGTGCTCTTGAGGGTGTCGGTGAAGACGAACGAGCCGGCGACGAACGCAGTACCCAGCACCACCGACAGCACGGTGAGGGCCAGGCGGACCTTGTGGGCGCCGAGGTTGCGCAGGGACACCCGGCGCATGGCGGCGGCCGCGCTTGCGGCGCTCGGCGCGGCGGTCATCGAAGGTTCGGGGGGCGACGGACGGGTGGTGCTCGCGGACGTCGTCATGGCTCAGACCTGCTCGAGGTTCTTCATGCGGTCCAACACCGACTCGGCGGTCGGCGTGCGCATCTCGCTGACCACCCGGCCGTCGGCCAGGAACACCACCCGGTCGGCGTAGCCGGCGGCGCGTGGATCATGGGTGACGATGACGACGGTCTGGCCTAGCTCGGTGACCGACGAGCGCAGGATCGCCATCACCTCGCCGCTCGAGCGTGAGTCGAGGTTCCCGGTGGGCTCGTCACCGAAGATGATCTCCGGTTGCCCGGCGAGCGCGCGGGCGCACGCCACCCGCTGCTGCTGGCCGCCGGAGAGCTCCGACGGGCGGTGACCGAGCCGGTCGCGCAGCCCCAGCGTGTCGATGACCGAATCGAGCCACGCCTGATCGGGCTTGCGGCCGGCGATGTCCATCGGCAGCGTGATGTTCTCCAGCGCGGTCAAAGTGGGCACCAGGTTGAACGCCTGGAACACGAAGCCGACGCGGTCGCGCCGCAGTTGCGTCATCTTCTTGTCCGACAGGCCACTCAGTTCGGTGTCGCCGATGAACACCGAACCCGACGTGGCGGAGTCGAGCCCGGCCAGGCAGTGCATCAGGGTCGACTTGCCCGAGCCGGAGGGGCCCATGATCGCGGTGAACTCGCCGGCCGCGAGGTCGATCGAGATGTCCTCCAGGGCGCGGACCACGGTGTCCCCGGAGCCGTAGGTCTTGCTCAGTCCGATCGCCCGGGCGGCGACCCGGGTGATGGGCGGAGCGGACGTCGGATGCGCGGAAGTCATCGAAGGTCCCTTCTGGTGCGCTCTGGTGACCTCAACTGTCCCAACGGCCCGACCGCTGCAGAAGTGCGGATCACCCCCAGCTGACCCTGAGGTTTGTCACCGGTGCCTCAGGGGAACTCCGCTCGGGGCCGGGGGGCGCGGCGGTCACTACACTTTGCGGATGCGACCCCGGGTGAGGAGACTGCCGTGAGTCAGCACCGCGCTAAGCCCATCGAGGAGCCCATCGACGAGTCGGAGCCGTTCCCGCCGCCGTTCGGGCAGCCGGAGCCGTTCGGGGAGCCGGCACCCTTCGCCGAAGCCGGGCCCACGCCCGTGCCGGCGGCGTTCGGGCCGCTCGGGCTCACCTTCGACGACGTCCTGTTGTTGCCCGGTGAGACCGACGTCAACCCGAGTGAGGTCGACACGTCGACCCGGCTGTCCCGACGGATCGAGGTGGCGATACCGCTGATCTCGGCGGCGATGGACACCGTCACCGAGTCCCGCCTGGCGATTGCGCTGGCCCGTCAGGGCGGCCTCGGCGTACTGCATCGCAATCTGTCGGTGGACGACCAGGCTCAGCAGGTCGACCTGGTGAAGCGCTCCGAGGCCGGCATGGTCACCCACCCGGTCACCACCCGGCCCGACGCCACCCTGGGCGAAGTCGAGGAGTTGTGCGGGCGATACCGGATCTCGGGGCTGCCGGTGATCGACGCGGACGAGCGGCTGATCGGCATCATCACCAACCGCGACCTGCGGTTCGAGACCGATCTGTCCCGACCCGTCTCGGCCCTGATGACCCCGATGCCGCTGATCACTGCACCCGTAGGCGTGGCGGCCGAGGACGCCCTCGGGCTGCTGGCCCGCCACAAGATCGAGAAGCTGCCGCTGGTGGACGCCGGTGGGCGGTTGCGCGGGCTGATCACGGTCAAGGACTTCACCAAGAGCGAGCAGTTCCCGCTGGCGACTAAGGACCCGGCCGGGCGCCTGCGGGTCGGGGCGGCCGTCGGGTTCTTCGACGACGCCTGGAAGCGGGCCATGGCTCTGGTCGAGGCCGGGGTCGACCTGCTGGTGGTCGATGTGGCCAACGGTCACGCTCGCGGCGTCATCGACATGATCCGTCGCCTCAAGGCCGAGCCGGCCGCGGCCGAAGTGGACGTCGTCGGAGGCAACGTGATCGGGCGGGCCGGGGCCCAGGCGTTGATCGACGCCGGCGCCGATGGCGTCAAGGTCGGGATCGGGCCGGGTTCCATCTGCACCACCCGGGTGGTGGCGGGTGTCGGTGTGCCCCAGGTGACGGCCATCTACGAGGCGGCCCGGGCGGCCAAGGCGGCCGGCGTGCCGGTCATCGGCGACGGCGGCCTGCAGTACTCGGGCGACATCGCCAAGGCGCTGGTGGCCGGGGCGGACACCGTCATGCTGGGTTCCCTGCTGGCCGGCTGCGACGAGTCACCGGGCGAGCTGGTCTTCATCAACGGCAAGCAGTTCAAGTCCTACCGCGGGATGGGCTCACTGGGTGCCATGCAGGCGCGGGGTCGGGCCACGTCCTACTCGAAGGACCGGTACTTCCAGGGCGACGTGACCGACAACGACAAGATCGTGCCCGAAGGAATCGAGGGCCAGGTGCCGTACCGCGGTCCGCTGGCCGCGGTGGCCTACCAGCTGGTCGGCGGCCTGCGGCAGTCGATGTTCTACGTCGGCGCGCACACGATCCCCGAGCTGCAGGAACGCGGTCGGTTCGTGCGGATCACCGCCGCCGGGCTGAAGGAATCCCACCCCCACGACATCCAGATGACCGTCGAGGCGCCGAACTACGCGGGCGACTGAGCATGCCGGACACGGTGGAGATCGGTCTGGGCCGCACGATCCGGCGCGCGTACCACCTCGACGAGATCGCCCTGGTGCCCACCCGGCGCACCCGCGCGTCGGCGCAGGTCTCGACCAGCTGGCAGATCGACGCGCACACCTTCGACCTCCCGCTCGTGGCCGCCCCGTCGGACGCGGTGGTCTCCCCGGCCAGCGCGGCCACCATCGAGAAGCTGGGTGGGCTGGCCGTCCTCGACGGGGAGGGCCTGTGGAGTCGCTACGACGACCCGGCGGCCGAGCTCGCCGCCATCGCGGGCGACGCGGGCGACCTGCAGCGGCTCTACTCGCGCCCGGTCTCGTCTGCCCTGCTCAAGGGCCGGGTGGGGGAGTTGCGCGCCGCCGGCGTGCGGGTGGCGATCCGTTTGTCGCCGCAGCACACGGTCGAGCTCGCCCCGGCGGTGCTGGCCGCCGGCGTGGACCTGCTGGTCATCCAGGGCACGGTCATCTCGGCCGAGCACGTGGTCGGCACGGTGGGCTCCGTGTCGTCCAATGCCGCCCTCAACCTCAAGACGTTCATCGCCGAACTGGACGTGCCGGTGATCGTCGGCGGTGCGTCGAACTACCAGACCGCGTTGCACCTGATGCGCACCGGCGCCGCGGGCGTGATCGTCGGCTACGGAGCCCACCCCGGCGCGACGACACCAGGCGTGCTCGGGATCGACGTGCCCATGGCGACCGCCATCGTCGACGCCGCCACGGCCCGGCGCGACTACCTGGACGAGACCGGCGGGCGCTACGTTCACCTGATCGCCTACGGCGACGTGCGCACCGGCGGGGACATCGCCAAGTCGCTGGCCTGCGGCGCCGACGCGGTGATGCTCGGCGCCCCGCTGGCCGGGGCCGCCGATGCGCCCGGACGGGGCTACTACTGGGATCCGACCGCCGCGCACCCCATGCTGCCGCGCTCCTCGCTGGTCGAGGTGCCGGTCCATGCCGACGCGGACCTGGGTCGAGTAATCGACGGGCCGGCCGGTGATCCGACCGGTTCGACCAACCTGTTCGGCTCACTGCGCCGGGCGATGGCCAAGTGCGGGTACTCCTCGGTCAAGGAGTTCCAGAAGGCGGAGCTGCTGCTCACCCGTCCGCGCTGAGGACGACTGCGCGCACGTTGCTGAGACGACGCGCGGGTTACTTCGTAGTGACGACCAGTCCGCGGGCCGACAAAGCACCTCGTCGGAGGCGCGGACGTCGTCGTGGCGGACCTGGGTTCTCCAGCCGTTGCGGTGGTGGTCGGTTCTCCAGCCGTCGTGGTGGTCATCGATCGGATCCGGTGCGGCGGACGGTCACTGCGACGGCGGCGAAGGCGACGGCATTGAGGCCCCAGGCCACGAGATCGAGTGGGTGGTTCGACACCACAACGGCTGCGATGAAGTGCAGCGGCTGGCACACCACGACGGCGACCGCGATCCATCGGGCCACGGACGGCGCGCGCCAGAGGGCGAGACCGAGCAGGACCGTGCCGATCACGTGACCGACGACGAACACGGCCTCGGCCACGAATACGGCGGGGTGCAGGTGGTCGTACATCTGGGCGAGCGACGCCGATGACAGGCCGGCCTTGGCGCCGGTCCACAGCAGCACGTCGGAGCTCAGCAGCCCGCCCAGAGCCAGGTAGCCGGGAACCATGAGCGCAAGGGCGACCGTGCCCAGCCGGGGTGCGCCCTGTCGGGCGTACCGGCCGATCCAGAACACGGCGGGCACCATCGCCAGGATCGCGACCAGGCTGAGCCAGATCACCGCGGATTCCTTCGCGGAGTGAGCGATCACCTTGTCGGCCATCGTTCGCGAGCTGTCGGTGGTGTCGTACGGCAGGACGAAACGCAGGATCGCGATCGCCGCCGGGCCGATCGCGACCAGGACCGGCGCGAATGTGCGCAGACTGATCGAGCCCGGCTCACCGCCGCTTTGACGTACCGGGTTGGGATTGCCAGTGCTGGCTTGCACCATGACTTGACCTCCACGACTTCGATGTGGCCTCGAGCGTGGTTGACCGCGCGGACCGCCACACGGGTCGTGGTTCCCGGCCGACCGGGAGATTGCCGCCGGAGGAGGGACTGTGATCCCGGGTCCGAGGTGCGGATCCGCGGGCACAATGTCGGTCATGGCAGCCGCGTCGGGCACTGAGAAGGCCTCTCGGCCCGTCTTGGCGGTGGCCCTCGGCTGCGTAGCGGTGGCCGAGGCGCTGCTGGCGGCGGTGCTCACTGTGGCGGTCGGGTGGAACTGGGCCGATGCGCTCCACACGTACGTCGTGACCAACGCGCTCATCGGCCTGACCTTCACCCTGTGCGGCGCGGTGATCGCCCGGAACCGTCCGCGCAACCCGATCGGCTGGCTGTTCGTGGCGGACGGGGTGGGTCACGCGACCGCTGCGGTCATGGCCCCTGCGGCACAGGCGCTGCACGACGCGGACGCGTCGATCGTCGGGCAACGGGCGGCGCTCA
>JALZBL010000185.1 GCA_030947395.1 Actinomycetota bacterium
GCCCGGCTCGAGCCCGATCCGGCGGCGCTCGTGGATCTGCTCGGCGTGCTGGCGTACGGGGAGCTGACCGGCTTCGACCTGCTGGCCGACAGCTCCCGGATGGCGCCGACCCTCGCCGGCCGCGGCGCGCTGGCCGAACTGGCCGCGGTCGAGATCGGTCACCACCGCCGGCTCACCGAGCGGTTGATCGAGCTCGGCGCCGATCCGGACGAGGCAGTGGCGCCGTTCATCCCGGCCCTCGACGGCTACCACGCCACCACGCGTCCGACGACGTGGCTGGAGGGCCTGGTCAAGATCTACGTCGGTGAGGGGATGGCCGCCGACTTCTACCGCGAGGTGGCCGGCTTCGTCGATCCGTCCACCCGCGCACTGGTCAGCGAGGTGCTGGCCGACGCCGACAGCGCCGCCTTCGCCGTGCGTGAGGTGCGCGCCGCGGTCACGCTCGACCCGGTTCAGGCCGGGCGGCTTTCGCTGTGGGGCCGGCGACTGGTGGGCGAGGCGATCAGTCAGGCCCAGCGCGTCGCGGCCGAGCGCGATGCCCTGACCGCGCTCATCGTGACCGGCAGCGGCGATTTGACCGGCGTGATGTCGCTGATCAACCGCATCACCGACCGCCACGCCGAACGGATGGCCAACCTCGGCCTGAGCGCGTGAACCCGCCGTCGGTGGTCCCACCTCCCGGCGACTCGCTCGAGGACCTGGCCCAGCGTTGCCACCTGCTGCTGGAGACGCTCCACGTCGTCGTGTACTTCGCGGTCGAACCGCGCGAGGCGTTCGCGGCCTGCGGGCTGCCCGGGCGGGCCGGCTATTTCGCCGGCCGCAGTGCGGCCATGGGTGCGGTGAAGCCGGAGGTCGTGGCCGCCACGTTCGCGGTGTTCGCGCCGGATTTCGTGGGCGAGAAGATGGCCGGAATTTGGGACTCCGTCACGCCGCAACAGGTGCTCGACGCCCGCCGCGACGCCGTGGCCGCGACCCTTCACCGAGTGGTCGGTGAGCCGGACGTCACGCGGGCGGTCGAGCTGGCGCGGACCGCTTGCCGCGGGTTGCGACCGGACGGGCGCCCCGTCTACGCCGCGCACGCCGCTCTGCCCTGGCCGGCGGAGGTCAGCCCCGCACCCGCGGACGGCGTGCTGGACCTGTGGCACGCCGCCACTCTGCTGAGGGAGCACCGGGGCGACGGGCACGTCGCGGCGCTGACGATGGCCGGTCTTCATCCGATCGAGGCGCTGATCCTGCACGGGCACGCCACCGCCACGATGCCCTTCCTGCGCCAGACCCGGGGCTGGTCGCCCGAGTCGTGGGAGGACACCGCGGCGCAGATGCGCGGGCGCGGCTGGCTGACCGACGTCGACGGCGTCGAAAGCGTCACCGAGGCCGGACGCAGCGTGAAGCTGGAACTCGAACGCGCGACCCGCGCGGCGGCCCTCGCCGGCTGGCGGCACCTGGGCGAGCAGGGATGTCAGGAACTCGTGGCGGCGCTCACGCCGCTGCGGGCGGCGCTCATGGCCAGCGACGTCTTCCCGCCCGGGTCGCCCCTCAAGCCGCAGCGCTGACCGGCGTCAGCCGGCGGTGAAGCCGACTCGTCGCGAGTCGGACTGGTCGATCTCGACGTAGGCGATGATCGACGCCGGGACGAGCACGCGCCGGCCCTTGGCGTCGACGAGGGTCAGCAGGCCGCCTTCGGTCATCGCCTCGGTGACGAGCCGGCCGACCTCGTCGGCGGTCTGCGTGCTCTCGAGCACGACCTCGCGGGGGGTGTGCTGGACGCCGATCTTGACCTCCACGCGGAGACCTCCAGATAACTGATCGAATGCTGGACGGGAGAATGGGCTGCGGGCGAAGAACCGGTGCCCACGCTAGCCGACCGCCCGGGGCGAACCGGCGTGACCGCTGTGCTCAAAGCGAACGGCGCCGGCGCGAGCACGAGCCACCCGGCGCTTACCGCACTCCGCCGGATTCCGCGGCGGCTTCGTGCGCCTGCAGGGGGAAGTGCGAGATGCCGCGCCACTGCAGATCGGCCATGAGGCGCACCGCGTCGTGCTTGCGCACCGCCTTTCCCGACTGCAGCCACCACCGCGCCGCGACCTCGGCCGCCCCGGTGAGCGCTCCGGCGAGCAGCTCGGCCTCGGCCCGGGACAGGCCCGTGTCACCCGCGACGGTGTCGGCCACCGCGTCGCTGGTGGCCTGCGAGATCCGCTCTCTGCGCTCGCGCACCGCCGGATCGTTGGCCAGATCCGACTCGAACAGCAGCCGGAAGACGCCTCCGTCGCCGCGCGCCTCGCCGTCGACGAAGTCGAAGTAGGCCGACAAGACGTTGTGGACGCGGACCCGGTTGTCTTCGGTGGCGGCCAGGCCGGTGCGGATGGCGTCGATCAAGGCCTCGGTGTGGGTATCGATGATGGCCAGGTAAAGATCCAGTTTGCCGGGGAAGTGCTGGTAGAGGACCGGCTTGGAGACGCCGGCCCGATCGGCGATCTCGTCCATCGCCGCGGCGTGGTAACCGTTGGCGACGAACACCTCCTGCGCGGCCGAGAGCAGCTGCTGGCGGCGCACCGAGCGCGGGAGACGGGCCCCGCGAGCGCCGTCCGTGATCTCGCTCACCGGCCAACCCTACTGCCGCTTTCGGGTGGATCCGGTTCGCTCACTGCCCCGCGGGTAGCTCGGCGCGGACGTCGTCATCCAGTGAGGCGGCGTAGAGGTCGCCCTCGGCCGCGACGCGCCGCAGCACGGCTTCGGCGTCGAACTGGGTCAGCCCGCCGGCGTCCACCTCCGACCAGCGCAGCGGCGTAGACACGGTGGCCCCGGGTCGAGCCCGCAGTGAGTACGGTGCGACGGTCGTCTTGGCCGGATTGTTCTGGCTCCAGTCGACGAGCACCTTGCCCGGGCGCAGGGCCCGCTTCATCGAGGACACGACGAGGTCCGGGTACTCGCGCTCCAGGCTTTGGGCCAGCGCGCGCACATAGTCCGAGGTACGCCCCGGGTCGGCCGGATGAATCGGGGCATTGAGCTGGATGCCCTTGGAACCCGAGGTCTTGACCACGGCGCTGAGGCCGTCGTCGGCCAGCCGGTCCCTCAGCAGCCGGGCGATCCGGGCGCAGTCCTCCAGGCCGGCCGGTGGCCCGGGATCGAGGTCGACGACGACCTGGTCGGCCCCACGAACCGCGCCCCGGGGACCGACCCGCCATTGATGGACGTGCAATTCCAACGCGGCCAGATTGGCCAGCCAGATCAGGCTGGCCAGCTCCTCGACGACCACGTAGTCGATCGTCTCCCGGTTCTTGGTCGATCCGGGCGCGGGCAGGCGCACCCGACGCACCCACTCGGGCGTGCCGCGCGGCGCGTTCTTCTCGAAGAACGAGGCCCCGTCGATGCCGTTCGGGTAGCGCACGACGGTGAGAGCCCGTCCGGCCAGGTAAGGCAGCAGCACCGGCGCGACGCGGGTGTAGTAGTCGATCACCTCGCCCTTGGTGGTGCCCGTGGCGGGGAACAGGACCTTGTCGAGGTTGCTCAGGCTGAGCGTGCGTCCCTCGACGGTCACGCTCACCCGCGGCTGCGCCATCACGGCTGCGCCATCACTTCGTCACCAGGCCCATGGGCCCATCATGACGCTCCAGCGGTTCAGCGCTGAGGTGGGACGCCCGCACCGCTCAATCCTGGGCCATGATGAAGTCTGCATCTCGGGGCCGGCGTACCACCCGGGTACCCGAGCAGTCATCGACCCAGGGAAGGAACGCGCCGATGAGGTCGCTGTGGAAAGGCGCCGTCTCCTTCGGCCTGGTCTCGATCCCGGTGCGGTTGTACTCAGCCACCGAGGAGCGCGACGTCTCCTTCCACCAGGTACGCCGATCGGACGGCTCGCGCATCCGCTACCGCCGGGTGGCTGAGGCCGACGGGGAAGAGGTCAGCTACGGCGACATCGCCAAGGGTTACCAGCTCGACAACGGCGAGACGGTGATCCTGACCGACGACGACTTCGCCGACCTCCCCTTGCCGACCAAGCACGCCCTCGACGTGCTGCAGTTCGTGCCGCTCGAGCAGGTCGACCCGATCTACTTCAGCAAGAGCTACTACCTCGAGCCCGAGAAGTCGGCCACCAAGCCCTATGTCTTGCTGCGCCACGCGCTGGAGAGCAGCGCCATGGTGGCGGTGGTGAAGGTGGCGATCCGCACCAGGGAACAGTTGGCCACGCTGCGGGTGCGCGACGGCGTCATCGTGCTCGAGACGATGCTCTGGCCCGACGAGATCCGCACGCCGGATTTCGCCTTCATGGACGAGGACATCGAGCTGCGTAAACAGGAGAGCGCGATGGCCGACGCGTTGGTGGCCAGCATGGCCGGCGACTTCGATCCCGAGGAGTACACCGACGGATATCGCGCCGCGCTGATGGAGGTCATCGAGGCCAAGGCGGCCGGCCGTGAGGTGGTCGAGGCGCCGGCCGAGACGCCGACCGCGGGCAACGTCGTCGACCTGATGGCCGCCCTGCGGGCCTCGGTGGATGCGGCCAAGCGAAAGCGCGGCGAGGGGTCGACCGCGCCGGAGCCGCCGACCCGCGG
>JALZBL010000186.1 GCA_030947395.1 Actinomycetota bacterium
GCGGTAGGCGGGGTGGGGGTCGGCCGCCACCCGGGTCGGGCTGACCGCGGTCAGGGTGCGCAGGTGCGACTCGGTGGCGGTGAAGGCGTCCAGAGTGCGCACGTCGTCCATATCGCCGACGTGCTGGCTGAGCCAGGCGTAGCGGCCTTCACCGACGGCGCAGGTGTTCTTGAGGTCGGCGCCCACGGCGAGAATGGCCGGCACATCGACCGGCAGGGCGATCGGCAGGGGAGCGTAACCGCGCGAGCGCCGGATCGGCAGTTCCGCGCCGTCGACCATCCGCGAGACCGAGTCGTCACAGGGCACCTGGATCGGACGGTCGTGGGTCAGCCAGAGGTCGGCCAGCCCGCTCAGCCGGACCATGGCTTCGGTGTCGTCGATGACGATGGGCTCGCCGCTGAGGTTGCCCGACGTCATGACCAGCCAGGTCGGGCCCGGCGGGTCGTCATCGAGGCCCAGCAGCAGTACGTGCAGCGGGGTGTAGGGCAGGAACAGGCCCAGGTCACCGCTGCCGGGAGCGACCGAGGGAGCCACCGACGGTCCGCCCGCCCGTTCCAGCAGCACGATCGGGCGGGCCGGCGACGTGAGCAGCAGGGCCTCGGCCGGGTCGATGTGCGCCAGGCCCCGGGCGGCGTCCAGATCGGCCACCATGACCGCGAAGGGTTTGTCCCCGCGGGCCTTGGCGGCCCGCAATCGGGCCACGGCGCCCTCGTTGGCCGCATCGCAGGCCAGGTGGTAGCCACCGATACCCTTGACCGCCACGACGGCCCCGTCGGCGAGGGCGTCGCGGGCCCGGGCGATCGCCTCCTCACCGACCTCCATCCCGGCGACGCCGCGTGGGCTGGGCCGGTCGGGCGAGCCGGGTGAGCCGGGTGAGCCGGGTGAGCCGGGCGAGCCGGGTGAGTCGGCCGGATCAGCGCCGACCAGCCGCACGGTGGGACCGCAATCCGGGCAGGCGATCGGTTGGGCGTGGAAGCGGCGGTCGCTCGGATCCTCGTACTCGGCCCGGCAGGCCGCGCACATCTCGAAGCCGGCCATGGTGGTGGCCGCCCGGTCGTAGGGCAGGTCGGTGATGATCGTGAACCGCGGCCCGCAGTTGGTGCACGTGATGAACGGGTGGCGGTACCGCCGGTCGTAGGGGTTGCTCAGTTCGGCCCGGCAGTCCGAGCAGGTCGCGATGTCCGGCGAGGCCAGCGTGCGACCCGGGCCGCGCCGGCTGGGTGCGATGTGGAAGCCGGTGCCGCCCCGAGGCACCACCTCGTGGGTCTCGATCGCTTCGACGACGGCCAGGGGGGGCGGGTCGTTGCGCAGCCGGCGCAGGAAGCGGGTCACGTCGCCGCAGGCCCCCTCCACCTCGATCGTCACTCCGGCGGAGTCGTTGGCGACCGATCCGGTGAGACCGCACTCGGTTGCCGCGACGTAGACGAACGGCCGGAAGCCCACGCCCTGAACGACCCCGCGGACCGTGATCTCCCACCGCACGCGGTCGGTCGGGGAATGGGCCGGCACGGTCGAAGCGAGCGAACTGGGTGGGACCGCGATGCTGGACGAGGTCGCTACCTCAGTGGTCATGACCACCCCGGCGCGTCCTCGCGCGGGCGCCCGAGTAGTTCGAGACCGGCCAAGACCTGCTCGGCCTCGGCCTCGTCGACGACCGACAGCGCGAAGCCCATGTGCATGACGATCCAGTCGCCGGGCTGCACCGCCTCTTCGAGCATCCCGACGTTGACCCGTCGGGCCGTGCCCATCACGTCGACCAACGCCAACTGCCCGGCGCAGCCTTCCACCATCTCCACGACCCGCCCAGGGATACCGAGGCACATCAGGCTGCGCCCCCGCCGGTTCGAGCCAGGGTGTCCTCGGTCACCGACGCCAACACCGATCGCACCCGGACGAGGGCCTCCTCGACCGCGGCCGCGACCGGAGCCGACAACCCGATGCCCTCGTCCACGGACTCCGGTTCGCAGCCGAGCAGGATGGTGCGGGGCAGCCGGGCCCCGAGCCGATCGAGGTTGGACAGCATCGCCGCCGGATCCATGCCGTGGGCGTCGAGTTCGCCCCCGGCCAGATCCTCGGCCCCGACCTCCAGCACGCTGAGTCGGCCGGGATGACCGTGCGACGGCACCAGGTCGGCCAACACCAGGGCGTCCCACCCGTCGAGGAGGTCGTAGGCCAGGTGCATGCCGCGGATGCCATAGTCGACCACCCGCACGCCGGTCGGCAGAACTCCCGGCGGGGAACCGGACGAATTCGCCCCGGACAACCGGCGAGCTACCTCCGGACCGAAGCCGTCGTCGCCCAGGAAGATGTTGCCGACGCCCGCGACCAGGACCCGCGGCCGCGCGCCCGTCGAGTCCTCGCTACGGGACGCCGCCGACGTCACTGGAAGTCTTCGCCTCGGGGCACGCCGGCCTGGTGCGCCGGACCAGTGCTGCCCTCGTCCGGCTCGTTGCCTCCGCTCTCGGTCGCCGGTTGCTCGTCGGCCGGGGATGCCACCGCGCCGCGCGGGGTCTCGCTCGGTTCTTCTCGGCGCAGTTCGCTATCGGTTTCGGTCGGGCGCCGCGCACCGCCGACGGCCGCCCCGTCCTCGTGACTCTCGTCGGCGGGCGCGACGTCGGCCGCCTTCTTGCGGTCGTCGTAGGGCGGTATCGCTCGGTCACCGCCGGGCGCGCCCTCCGGCGAGTCGTTCGCCGTGGTCGTCGGCTCGTCTATCGGGTTGGTCATCGTCTTCTCCGCTCTGGTGGTCCGTGCACGGCTCGTCCCGTACTCGGCTGGTCGGGTGCTCAGCCGCCCTGGTCACCCGGGGGGCAGGGTGGGGGAATCCGGATCCTGCGGCTCCTGGGGGTCCACCGTCGTTGAGTCGCTGGCCTCCGACGTGCCCGCCGGCCGGTCGGCCGGGCCGCCGGCCGGCTCGTCGGACCCGGTGTCTCGTGAGCCGGGCATGCCCCGCTCGTTCTGCGGCTCCTCGCTGAGGTGCTCGCCTGGTTCTGAGTCCATCACTCCTCCTGTCGGTGGCAGTGCGTCACATGCTGCGGATGCGCAGGTAGCGCTTGACGTCGGGCATCGAGCGCACGCCGATCACGAGTGCGCCCAGTACCACCGCGGACACCGCCGCGGTCGTGATCGTTCCGATGGTTCGCATCCCTACTCCTCGCGCTGGTCGGGCGCCCCGGACAGCGGTTCGAGCTCGTCCGGAGCGAAGTACAGGTAACGGCCGTACCACTCGTGCAGGTCCGCCGCCGGATCGTCGGTCAGGACGACCGCGACGTGATCGTTGCCGTCGACGTCGGCGTACACCGCGGCCACCGTGGCGTCCTGTTCGGCGAAGAACAGGTCCTGGGCGTCGGCCCGACGCCGCGGGTGCACCCGGACCCGGCTGCCGCGTGAGATCGCCACGTCGCCCACCCGGACCGTGTCCCGCTCGGGGCAGACGCTGGCGTCGACGGCGGGATCCCACCACGGTGCTCCCCCGGTGTCGGCCCACGTCGGCACGGTGGGATCGGCCGACCCCCCCGGCTCCATCGACCGCGCGGGCAGCGTGGGCAGCGTGGGCACGTCGAATGCCTCCCGCGCCGCGTCCAGGTGCGGGTCCCGCAAGACGCCGTGCAGCCGTTGCAATGCCTCGGGAGACATCGCGTCGCAGCGCTCGATGATTGCCGCGGCGTGCGGGTCGGTGGCCCGGGCCTCGGCCTTCTCGGCGTCGGTCATCGTCATCACCCGCAACGTCAGGATCTCGTCGATCTCGGTTGCGTCGAACAACGCGCCCGCGCTCTGCGGCGCCACCGCCGGGTGGTCGTAGAGGATGATCGGCGAAACCAGCAGCACGTCGTCAGCGTCGGAGGCGAGCACCGGCCAGCACCGGACGTTGCGGCACGACTGGGCGGCCGCCCGAGCCGATTCCGGGGGTTCCAGCAACGACAGGAATCGCCCGGAGGTGCTGTGCAGCAGCAGGTGGGCCCCGAGGAAGGAGCGGGCCAGGGCCGCGTCGCGGCCCGCCGTCGCCTCCGGGAAGCGGTTGGCCACCGTGATGCTGAGCCGGTACAGCCGCTCACCGCCCGGCTCAGTGGGCTCGCCCGGGTCCACCGCGCTCAGCCGAGCCGAGACGTCGGCTTCAAGGACCCGGCGCTCGCGGACCAGCCGCCCGATCTGCGCTCCGGTCGGGTCGCTGAGCACCTCCACGTCGCGACCGCCCGGGACGGGCAAGCCCACTAATGCGCCGTCGATGAGCTCGGTGACCGAGAAAGGACCGAGCACCAGTTCGTGCGGCACGGCCTCGTCCCAGCTGACCCAGGTCTGCGGGCCGGCCTGAAGTTGCGGCACCGGCTCGAACTCATCGGACCCGACGGAGTTCGGGGCGCCTCGCCGCTCGACGGTGCGCGACTGGAGCTGCAGGAAACGCACGGCGATCGACAGCGTCGCGGCGTCGTCGGCCAGCAGCAGGCTGTCCGTGCTCATCTCGGGCGGCTCGCCGACCCCGTCGGCGGCCTGCGGGGGGCCGAGGATGCCGAACTGCCACCGCAGTTGGTTCTTCTCCGCGCTGGCC
>JALZBL010000187.1 GCA_030947395.1 Actinomycetota bacterium
GCCCGGCGCTGGGCGCGACCGCCGCGGGCCAGCTCGGTCTCGCGGTGCTTGAGCTCGCGGCGCAGGGCGGCGTAGGCACCGAAGTCCCCGCGCGAACACGTCATGTCCGCCCTCGCTTCGGCCAGGGCAGCCTCCAGCGAGCGGATGTGCCGAGCGATGCCCACCACGGAGCGGTCGGCCTGGAACTGGGCGAAGGACGACTCCAGCAGTTCGCGGGCCGGTTCCCGACCGACCGACGCGATCAGGTTGACCGCCATGTTGTACGACGGGCGAAACGAGGACCGCAGCGGATACGTACGCGTCGAGGCCAGGCCGGCTACCTGCTGCGGGTCCACCTGCGGGCCCCACATGACGACCGCGTGGCCCTCCACGTCGATCCCGCGTCGCCCCGCCCGTCCGGTGAGCTGGGTGTACTCCCCCGGCGTCACATCGACGTGCGTGTCGCCGTTGAACTTGCGCAGCCGATCCAGCACCACCGTCCTGGCCGGCATGTTGATTCCCAGAGCGAGCGTTTCGGTGGCGAAGACCACCCGCACCAGGCCCCGGGTGAACAGTTCCTCCACCGCCTCCTTGAACGCCGGGATGAGCCCGGCGTGGTGGGCCGCAACGCCGCGCTGTAACGCGTCGAGCCATTCCCAGTAGCCCAGCGCGGCCAGGTCCTCGCCGGCCAGGTCGCCGGCATGGCGTTCGGCGACCCGGCGGATCTCCGCCCGTTCGTCGGAGGAGGTCAGCCGGGTCCCCTCGGCCACGCACTGGCGCATCGCGGCGTCGCAGCCGGCTCGGCTGAAGATGAACACGATCACCGGAAGCAGGCCGTCGCGGTCGAGTCGCTCGACCACATCGGGGTAGGCCGGGGGGCGCCAGCCGCGCGGGGGCCGCTGTCCCTGGTAGTGACCGCGGCCGCGAGCGCGACTGCCCGGATCCACGCGCGACATCCGTTCGGACACGTAGCGCAGCAACTGCGGGTCCACCGAGCCCGTGCCGGCCTCGGCGAACAGGTCGAACAGGCGGTTGCCCACCATGACGTGCTGCCAGAGCGGCACCGGCCGCCGCTCGTGGACGACCACGTCGGTGTCGCCGCGGACCGTGGTCAACCACTCGCCGAACTCCTCGGAGTTGGAGACGGTGGCCGACAACGCCGCCATCTGCACCGAGTCGGGCAAGTGGATGATCACCTCTTCCCACACCGCGCCGCGGAACCGGTCTCCGAGGTAGTGCACCTCGTCCATGACGACGTAGCGCAGACCGACCAGGGCGGAGGACCCGGCGTAGAGCATGTTGCGCAAGACTTCGGTCGTCATGACCAAGATCGGTGCAGTGGAGTTGACGACCGTGTCACCGGTCAGCAGGCCGATGTTGTCGGCGCCGTAACGTTCGCCGAGGTCGCGGAACTTCTGGTTGGACAACGCCTTGATCGGCGTCGTGTAGAAGCACTTGGTGCCGGTGGCCAGGGCCAGGTGGACCGCGAACTCCCCGACCACCGTCTTGCCCGCCCCGGTGGGGGCACAGACCAGCACCGACGAGCCGTCCTCGAGGCTCTGGCAGCCGCTGATCTGGAAGTCGTCGAGCGTGAACGGGTAGCCCGCCGCGAACCCGGCTAGCTGCGGGTGACGGGTGCGCTCGCGGGCCTTGGCGTAGCGGGCGGCCGGCGAGGCGAGCGCGGCGCCGGCCGGATCCGGTTCGCCGCTCACTCCGACGACACTAGCCGCGCCGGGTTAGCCACCAACGTCCCCCGCGGCGGGTCAGGGAAGGACGGACCAGGACGATTCGTCGTCGAGGCGTGCCGGTAGCGGGTTCAACGGCGAGGCCTCATCGTCGGCCAGCGCGGTCTGCTCCTCCTCGGCCCGGCGCCGAGCGCGTCGCCGGTCGTGCACGAACGCGAAGAGCACCGAGGCCTCGAACAGCAGGACCATCGGGATCGCCATCGCGCACATGGTGAACGGGTCGGCACTGGGCGTAGCCACACCGGCGAACAGGAAGATCAGAAAGATGCCCAGCCGCTGCCACCGCTTGAGCAACCGGTAGGGAAGGATCCGGACCAGGTTGAGGATAACGATCAGCAACGGCAGTTCGAACGACGCACCGAACACGATCATCAACAGGACGACGAACGAGATGTACTGGTCCACCGCCAGGATCGGCTGGGTGCCGTTGCCCGCGGCCGTGATCAGCACCTTGAGGCCGGTGAACAGAACCGCATAGGCCAGCGCCATACCGGTCAGGAACAGTGCCGACGAGGCGAAGACGAAGATCACCGTGTACTTGCGCTCGTTCTTGCGCAGTCCCGGCGTGACGAATGCCCAGAGCTGATAAAGCCAGAGGGGTGACGTGATGACGGTGCCCCCGATGGCGCAGATCTTCAGTCGGGCGATGAAGCCGTCGGCCGGCCCGAAGTAGCTCAGCCGGCAGGTTCCGTCGGTCGTCGGTGGGCGGTACTTGGCGGGGACGTTGCAGTAGGGGGCCTTGAGGACGTGCAGGATCTGGTCGTAGAACAGGTAAGCCACCGCGGCGCCCAGGGCGACGATGATCAGGACGTAGACGATGCGCCGGCGCAGCTCGCGCAAGTGGTCGATTACCGACATGCGCGCTTCGGGATTGGTCGGGCGCCGCCGCCGCACGGTCGGGATGCTGGGCACTCAGCGCGACCGATGCACGGAGACGTTTTGAAGGCGGACCTGCGCGTCGAGGGCGGACGAGCGGGCAACCGTGGCGTCCTGGGCCAGCCGCTGCAGGGTAGCCACGTCACCGCGCAACCGCTTGGCCTTCCAGGACAGCTCGTAGGCGCAGAACCCCAGGACCACCAGCGCGACTACCCCTGCGACCCCGACCGCCACCCACCCGACCACGAGGCGGACTCTACTGACCGATGCTCAGCCGGCGCTCGTCGTGACGCCGTAGGCCTGCAGGGCGGTTCGGGCGCTGCGGCGGATGTCGTCGGCCAGCCAGCCGGGTGAGAGCACGGCCACCTCGCCGTCGGAGCCCAGGACCAGGGAGCGCACCCAGGCCGGGTCGGACACCCGCACGCTCACCTGGCGCCCGTCGGGGGTCTCGGTCTCGGCCTCGCTGCCGTAGTACTCGCCCACCCAGTGGTACCCCGGGCCCAGCAGCAGCTCGACCAGGAGATGCTCCGGCGCCGGGGCGTACACGCCCTCGCTGAGGTCGCGCGGCTGAACATCCTCGGGGACATGCGCCGCTTCATCGCGCACGTCGGCCCGCTCGATGCGATCGAGGCGGAACACCCGCACGCCCTCGGCCCGTCGGCACCAGGCTTCGAGATAGGTGCGCCCGTCCGAGGTGAACAGCCGGATGGGGTCCACCGTGCGCCGCGAGGTTTCGTCACGGGTGGCGCTGTAGTAGACGAGCTCGAGCGCGCGGCCACCGTCCAGGGCCCGTTGCACGACCGGCTGGGTGCGGGCCTCGGCGTCGAGGGAGACCTGGACCGCGCCGGCGGCCTCCACCGGTCCGCCGGCCGCCGCCTCCACCTTGGCCAGGGCCCGCTCGACCGCGCCCCGGTCGGTCAGCCCGGTGGTCTCGGCCAGGGTGCGCAGGGCCACGATGAGCGCAAGCGCCTCCTCCCCGGTCAGGCGCAGCGGCCGCGACATGCCCGCGTCGAACGTGACGCTGACCGTGTCGGCGTCGAAGGACAGGTCGATCAGGTCGCCCGGGCTGTGCCCCGGTAGGCCGCACATCCACAAGAGGTTCAGGTCGCGCTGCAGCTGCTGCTCGCTGACGTCGAAGTCGGCCGCCGCCTCGGCAATGCGGATGCCGGGTCGGGCCAGCAGGTAGGGCACCAACGCCAGCAGTCGCGGCATCCGGTCGGCGGCCCCGGTCACGGTTGCCTCCCCGCCGCGGCCGGGCCGGCCGTGGCGGTGCCCGCGCCGACGCGCAGCAGGCGGACCACCTCCTCGACCAGTTCCGGCGGCTCGACGGCCACGGCGTGCCGGCCGGCGGCCGCCCCCGCGCGGGCCAGCCACCGCAGGTCGGCGGTGTCGATCAGTAGCTCGTCGCCGGAGGAGTCGGCGCGGGCGATGCGCCGCAGCCGTCCCGCGCCGTCGCCGGTCACCTTGATCCGGGCGATCCTGCTCTGCTCCGCCGTCCGCCCGCGGACGTAGTCGAGCAGATCGATGCCGTCGGGGCGGACGACCGAGCCGGGCTCACCGCTCGTGCGAACCGGCCCGGCCACGCGAGAAAGGCGAAACGCCCGCGGGGCCGCGCGCTGCCGGTCCAGGCCGACCAGATACCACCGCCCGTGCCACGACAGCACGCCCCACGGCTCCACGGTTCGGGCCTCGGCGACGTTGGACCCGGACTTGCGGTAGTCGAAGCGCACCGCTCGACGGCTCTGGACCGCGTCGAGCAGCGCGGACAACCCGGGCTCGCCGGCGTCGATGTGCGGGATGGCGCCGGGGGGCGCCCGGTCGTCGACGTCCACTCCCCCGGCGCGCAGCTTGAGTAGGGCAGTACGGGCCGCGCTGCCCAGGGTGGCCGACTGCCACAGGCGTGAGGCCAGCCCGATCGCGGCGGCCTCGGC
>JALZBL010000188.1 GCA_030947395.1 Actinomycetota bacterium
GGCGTCCAGGACGTGGTCGCCGGTCGCCGCCGAAGGGGAAGCGGCGAGCTCGCCCCTGGTTTGACCGGCGAGCTGGCCGCTGAGCGGGCCGAGCTGGGGCGCACGCCCGTCGCTCGTCACCACGCCCCGCAGACCCAACTCGGCCAACAACGCCGCCCGCAGGCTGACGTCGAGACTGCGCCCGCCGTGGATTCGCCCGTCGGCCGGATCCAGCGCCAGCAGGAGCAGCCGATCGGCCAGCCGCGGCGAGGATGGGACTGGCGGCGCGGTCATCGCGGCCCACGGGAGTCGGCGTTAGGGGCTTCCTGCGCCGGTTCGGCACCGGCTTGACGCACTGACCAGCGGCGCGCGGCCAGCAGGTCGGCCACCTCCCGGGTGCTGAGCTCGGCGGCGCCCAACTCGAGCGCCCGGGGTCGCAGCGGCGCGGGCAGGTCGTAATGCCAGCGCACCGGGTGATCCTGAAAGAAGCGCCGGGGCATGTCGAGGCGGGCGGCCAGCTCGTGCAGCTCGGTGCGGTCGTCGGCCAACAGATGACAGAAGTGGACGAACCGCAGGCCGGCGTCCGGGTAGGCGCGCACCGCGTCGACGTAGCAACTCACACCCGTTCGTCCCTCCAGCCACCGGCGCTTCGCCGACCGCACCCGCACCATCGATGAGCCGAGCGAGGCTATCTCTCGCGGCTATCGAACAAGTGTCCTGACCGTCGCCCGATACCATCTCTCGGCTTGACAGGGTGGGAACGACACGAGTGTAATTCCACTATTGGTTTTCGCGAACACGCTCCACCCAAGCGCAATCCACGACCCGCCCGACGCCCCCCACGTCGCCTGCACCGAGTCGATCCCCACCTAGTTGATCCCCCAGGGGCAAGGAGCACCGCATGACCGAACTGGCGAGCAACCTCGACGGCGCAGACCTGAACGCGGTGTTCGGCCTCCCGGACGAACAGAGCTGGCAGGAACGCGCCCTCTGCGCCCAGACCGACCCCGAGTCCTTTTTCCCCGAGAAGGGTGGCTCCACCCGGGAGGCCAAAAAGGTCTGCACCGGCTGCGAAGTCAAGGCCGAGTGCCTTGAGTACGCGCTGGCCCACGACGAGCGCTTCGGCATCTGGGGCGGGCTGTCCGAACGCGAGCGGCGTCGCCTCAAGCGCCGGGCCGGCTGAGCTCACGGGTTCTTCTCGAGCCCGTCCGGCTGGGCCGCCCGGCGTCGCGTCCCGAGTAACCTGGCTGCGGTCATGATTGATGTACCCACCGAGCTCAAGGAGCTCACCACCACCCTGGCCACCATCGCCTCCGTGCTCGATCTGGACTCGCTGCGATCACAGGCGGCCGACCTCGAGCGCCAGGCGTCGGCCCGTGACCTGTGGGACGACCCGGACCAGGCCCAGCAGGTCACCAGTCGCCTGTCCCACGTGCAGTCCGACATCCGCCGGGTCGAGGACCTTCAGCGCCGCCTCGAGGACGCTCAGACCCTGTGGGATCTGGCCGAGGGCGAGGACGACGCGGCCAGCCGCGAGGAGGCTGCGGCCGAACTGGTCGGGCTGCGCACGAGCATCGACGAGCTCGAGGTCCGCACCCTGCTCTCGGGTCCGTACGACGCGCGCGAGGCGCTGGTCACCATCCGGTCCGAGGCCGGCGGCGTCGACGCCGCGGACTGGGCCGAGATGCTGCTGCGCATGTACTTGCGCTGGGCCGAGCGGCACAACTACCCGACCGAGGTGCTCGACATCTCCTACGCCGAAGAGGCCGGCATAAAGTCGGCCACCTTCCGAGTCAAGGCGCCCTACGCCTACGGCACCCTGTCGATCGAACAGGGCACGCACCGGTTGGTGCGGATCAGCCCGTTCGACAACCAAGGCCGGCGCCAGACCAGCTTCGCCGGCGTAGAGGTGCTGCCCGTCGTCGAGTCCTCCGACCACGTCGAGATACCCGACGACGACATCCGCGTCGACGTGTATCGCTCCAGCGGACCGGGCGGCCAGGGCGTCAACACGACCGACTCCGCGGTGCGCATCACCCACCTGCCCACCGGCATCGTCGTCTCGTGTCAGAACGAGCGCAGCCAGATCCAGAACCGGGCCAGCGCGATGGCCGTCCTGCAGGCCAAGCTGCTGGAGCGGCGCCGCGAAGAGGCGCAGGCCGAGATGGATGCGCTCAAGGACGGCGGCTCGTCGTGGGGCAACCAGATGCGCTCCTATGTGCTGCACCCCTACCAGATGGTCAAGGACCTGCGCACCGACTACGAGGTCGGCAATCCGCAGGCCGTGCTCGACGGCGACATCGACGGCTTCATCGAGGCCGGGATTCGCTGGCGCCGCCGCTGAGCCGGGCCGCCGCTGAGCCGGGCCGCCGCTGAGCCGGGCCGCCGCTAGGGCGTGACCGCTTCGTGGGTGAGGATGCACCCATGAGTGGGCCCGAAACGCTGCCGCGGCCGGCGCGCGCGGGTCCGGCCCCGCGCGTGAGCGTCCCGCTGCCGCACGTCTCCCCGTCGCTGCGGCGGTTCCTGGCCACTGAGTCCGGCAGCGCGATCCTGTTGCTGGTCGCCACCGTGGCCGCCTTGGTCTGGGCCAACTTCCCGCACGGCGGGTACGCCACCTTCTGGTCGACGACCGCGTCGATCAACCTCGGCGACCGGGCGATGTCGCTGGACCTGCGGCACTGGGTCAACGACGCGGCGATGGCGGTCTTCTTCCTCGTCGTCGGCCTCGAGATCAGCCGGGAGGTCACGGTCGGCGAATTGCACGACCCGCGCACGGTCATCGTGCCCGCCCTCGGCGCCGTCGGCGGGCTCGCCCTGCCGGCACTGATCTACTTTGCGGTCAACTCCAGCGGTCCGGCCAGTTCCGGCTGGGGTGTCCCGATGTCGACCGACACCGCGTTCCTGATCGGCATCCTCGCCCTGTTCGGGCCCCGCTGCCCCGACCAGCTGCGCCTCTTTCTGCTGACCCTGGCCATCGTCGACGACATCGGCGCCATCACCGTGCTGGGGTTGTTCTACACCGACCGGGTGTCGGTGGGCGCGCTGATCGCGGCCGCCCTCCTCCTCGGCGTCCTGGTGTTCTTCCGCCGGGCCGGGGTGTGGCAGCTGCAGCCCTACGCCCTGGTCGGCGTGGCGCTGTGGTTCGCCGTCTACCTCTCGGGTGTGCACCCCACGCTCGCCGGCGTCCTGGTCGGCCTGGTCGTGCCGGCCGCGCCGGTCGAACCCGAGCAACGGGAACGGCTGTTTTTCTACGGGCGGGCGTTGATCGAGCGGGCTGATGCCTCCCGGGCCCGGCTGACCGCCTCGGCCGCCCGCGCCACGGTGTCGGCCAATGACCGCCTGCAGGAGGCCCTCCACCCGGCGAGCGCGTTCCTCGTCGTGCCGGTGTTCGGCCTGGCCAACGCCGGGGTGCCACTGTCCGGTGCGACGCTGCGGGCTGCGGCCACGTCGAGCATCACGCTGGGCATCGTCGTGGCGTTGCTGATCGGCAACGCGGTCGGCATCACCGCCGGTGCCACGCTCGCCCTGCGCACCGGTCTGGGCACTCTGCCGGGACGGGTCCGTTACGGCCACCTCATCGGCGGTGCCGTGCTGGCCGGGATCGGGTTCACGATCTCGCTGTTCATCGCCGACCTGGCCTTCCCCGACCCCCAGCTGCGCGATGAGGCGAAGATCGGCGTGCTGGCCGGTTCGCTGCTGGCCGCCGTGATCGGCTCGCTGCTGCTGCGCTACCTCGGCGAGCGGCTGCCGCTGTGCAGCGTGGATGACGACGACGGGCCGCCGCCGCTGCCCGAGGGGCCGTGGCTCGACCCGGATCTCAGCGAGTGAGTCCGAGCGCATTGCGCAGCGCGGCCAGCTCCACCCGCCCGGTGTAGCGCCGGCCGTCGATGAACAGCGTGGGCGTGGCCTTCACGCCGGCGTCCACTCCGGAGCGGTAGTCCGACTCGACCGCCGCTCGAAACGGCTGGGCCGCCGAGCCAGTTACCCCACCCGCCCCGACGGCGGCGGCGTAGCCGTCCAGGTCCGCGTCGGCCAGGCGGTTCTGGTGGGCGAAGAGCTGGTCGTGCATCTTCCAGAAGAAGTCCCCCGACGCCTCGGCGGCCAGGGCAGCGGTGAGGGCGTGCCGGTGCACCGTGAACAGCGGAAAGTTGCGCCACACCAGGCGGACGCGGCCCCCGGAGGAGTCGACCAGTTTCCTGAGCACGGGCGCGGCCGAGCCGCAGTACGGGCACTCGAAGTCGCCGAACTCGACGACGGTGATCGCCGCGGTGGGGGCGCCGTAGATGTGGCGATCGAGGTCCACGGCGATCGGCTGGTCGGAGTTCAGCTGCGCCGCCCGAGCGGTCGGGTCCGCGGGAGCGACATCAGCGCCGTCATCGACCTCGGCGACGTCAGCGACGTCGGCCGGTTGCCCGGGCATCACCTGGCCAGGCTAACCGCCCCGCCGCTGGCGGTCCCTTCCTGGCGGCCAGCGGCTGGCGGCCACTGCCCTTGGTCGCCGCGGAGGCCAAAGCAATAT
>JALZBL010000189.1 GCA_030947395.1 Actinomycetota bacterium
GACGACCCGTTCCGCGACGCCGAGCTGGTCGTCGACGGCCTGCTCGGCATCGGCGGGCACGGCGGGCTGCGCGCACCGGCCGACGAGTGGGCGCGCCGGGCGTCGGGGAAGCGCGTCGTCGCGGTCGACCTGCCCAGCGGCGTGGACGCGGACACCGGCGTGGTCGACGGCGTCGCGGTGTCCGCCGACGTCACCATCACGTTTGGCGCGCTGAAGCCCGGACTGTTGGCCGGCGCGGGCGCCGAGCACACCGGCGAGCTGCGGTTGGTCGACATCGGGCTGGGACCCCACCTGGAGGCGGCGTCGGTCGAGGTCTTCGAGGCCGCGGACGTGGCGCGGGAGCTGCCGCCGCCGGCGGCGCGGGACGACAAGTACACCCGCGGCGTGGTCGGCGTGGCCGCTGGTTCCGCGGCCTACTCGGGCGCGGCGGTGATGTGCACCGGGTCGGCCCTGCACGGCGGCGCCGGCATGGTGCGCTATGCCGGTGCCGCGGCCGACGCGGTGCGCGCCCGCTGGCCGGAAGCGGTGGTGACCGACCGGCTCGAGGACGCCGGACGGGTGCAGGCCTGGGTGATCGGTCCCGGCCTGGGCACCGGCGAGGACGCGGTCCGAGCGGTCGAGCACGTGCTGGCCGACGAGGTACCGGTCCTGGTCGACGCCGACGCGATCACCGTGGTGGCCTCACACCGACACCTGCTGGAGCAGCGGGCCGCGCCGACCGTCCTGACCCCGCACGACCGCGAGTTCGAGCGGGTCTTCGGCCCCGTCGGCGCCGACCGCATCGGGGCGGCCACCCGCGCGGCCGGCGCCTCGGGTGCGGTCGTACTGCTGAAGGGAAACGCCACGATCGTGGCCAGCCCGCACGGGTCGGTCTTCGTCAACCGCACCGGCACGCCCTGGCTGGCCACCGCCGGCAGCGGCGACGTGCTCAGCGGGCTGACCGCCTCGATCCTGGCCCGGGGCGGCCCACCGGACCGGGCGGCCGCGCTCGGGGCGTTCGTGCACGGCGTGGCGGGTCAGCGCGCCGCGGCCGACGGGCCACCCTCGGCCGGTGACGTCTTGGCCGCGCTCCGTGGGGCGCTCGACGCGATCGCCGAGGGACCGCGCGGAGTTTGACAGACTGGCCCGGTGAGTACGTCCGAGGCCGTTGTCGACCTGGCCGCGATCCGCGCCAACGTCGAGGTGCTCGCGGCGGCCACGCCGGCCGAGGTGATGGCCGTCGTCAAGGCGGACGGCTACGGTCACGGGCTGCTGCCCTCGGCCCGCGCCGCGCTGGCCGGCGGGGCGAGCTGGCTCGGCGTTGCCCAGCTCGATGAGGCCCTGGCCTTGCGGGCCGGCGGGATCGCTGCCCCGGTCCTGGCCTGGCTCTGGGCCCCCGACGAGGCCGACACCCTCGCCCGCGCCGTCGCGGCCGACGTCGACATCAGCGTGTCCTCGGAATGGGCGCTGGCCGGTGTCGTCACGGCTGGGGAGATCCACGATCGGCCGGCCCGCATCCACCTCAAGATCGACACCGGCCTTTCGCGCAACGGCAGCCACCGGGACCAGTGGCCAGATCTGGTCGCGGCCGCGGCGAAGGATGCGGCGGCGGGTGTTGTGGAAGTGGTCGGCATCTGGAGCCACCTCGTCTACGCCGACGCGCCTGGACACCCGACGATCGACCGGCAGACCGAGACTTTCCTCGCCGCGCTGGATGTCGCGGCCGCCGGCGGCGTGGTGCCGCGGTACCGCCATCTGGCCAACTCCGCGGCCACCCTGACCCGCCCGGCGGCGCACTTCGACTTGGTCCGACCCGGTATCGCGATCTATGGGCTCAACCCGGTGCCGGACGTCCCCGCGCCGCAGCTGCGCCCGGCCATGACGCTGCACTCGACGGTGGCCCTGGCCAAGGAGGTCGAGGCCGGGCAAGGCGTCTCCTACGGCCACCAGTACACGACGACTCAGCGGACCCGGCTTGCGCTGGTGCCGCTGGGCTACGCCGACGGGGTGCCGCGCAACGCCACCAACCGGGGTCCGGTCCAGGTCGCTGGCCGCCGGGCGACCATCAGCGGACGGGTCTGCATGGACCAGTTCGTCGTCGACGTCGGCGATGCCGCGGTGGCCGCGGGTGACGAGGTGCTGCTGTTCGGTCCCGGTGACGACGGCGAGCCGACCGCCCAGGACTGGGCCGACGCGCTCGACACGATCCACTACGAGATCGTCACCCGGATCGGGCCACGGGTGCCCCGGCGCTACGTCGGCGATCCGGCTTCGGCGACGCCGAGCGGCGGGTCCTCCCAGCGGTGAACCGCAACCAGATCGTCTACGGCGTGTTCGGCGCGGTGGCGGCGGCCACGGCGGCCGGCGCCGCGGCCGCCGGCGTGGTGGTGCAGAAGCGGCGGCGATCCGGCCAAACCTTCCCGCGGCCATCCTTCGACGACCTCCATCCGGATCGGACCCGGACCATCCACACCGACGACGGCGTGGCGCTGTACGTCGAGGAGGTCGGACCGGCCGATGCCCCGCTGACCGTCGTCTTCTCGCACGGGTTCGCCCTTTCGCTGCGCTCGTTCTTCTTCCAGCGGCGTGCGGTGCAGGAGAAGTTCGGCGACACCGTCCGCCTGGTGTTCTACGACCAGCGCGGACACGGTCGATCGGGTCCGAGCGTGCCCCAAGGGGCGACGATCGACCAGCTCGGCCGCGATCTGCTGCAGGTGATCGACATGGTCGTGCCCGACGGGCCGCTTGTCCTCGTCGGCCACTCGATGGGCGGGATGACCGCCCTGGCGCTGGCCCTCCAGCAGCCGCAGCTGTTCACTGTGCCGACCGGGCCGCGTTCGGGGGCGCCGCGGATCGCCGGACTGGCGCTCGTCTGTACCTCGGCCGGCGGACTGGCCGGCGTCAGCCTGGGCCTGCCCGCCCTGGTCACCCGGCTGAGGGGCCCGCTGGCGCCGATCCTGCTGCGCACCGCCCGGCGACGGGCCGCGCTGGTCGAGCACGGCCGGCGCATCGGCGGTGATCTGGCCTGGGTCATCACCCGGCGGTTCAGCTTCGGCGCCTCGGACATCAGCCCGGACGTGGTGGACTTCCTGCACGAAATCATCTCCGGAACCCGGATCGAGGTCATCGCCGACTTCTACCCGGCGCTGATGAGTTACGACGTCTCGGCCGCCGTGCCCGGGCTGGCCGACTGCGACGGCGTGGTGATCAGTGGCCAGCTCGATCGCCTCACGCCGGCCGAGCACGGGCGACGGATCGCCGAGCAGTGGCCACCCGCCGAGTACATCGAGCTCGGGGGCTGCGGCCACGCGGCCGTGCTCGAACAGCCCGACGTCGTGGACGCGGCGTTGGTCGACCTGATCGACCGGGTAACGCAGGCCCGGGTCTCCCGGCGGTGACGCGTGAGCACTGCTGACGCCAACGACGCGCCCACAGTGCGCGTCCTGGCCACCGCGGCCGACACCCAGGCGCTGGGGGTAGCGCTCGCCGACCTCGTGCGCCCGGGCGACCTGATCGTGCTTTCCGGTCCGCTCGGCGCGGGCAAGACCGCGCTGGCCAAGGGAATCGGGGATGGACTCGGCGTCGGCACACCGGTGGCCTCGCCGACCTTCGTCATCGCCCGCTCACACCCCGACGGGCGGGTACCACTCGTGCACGTCGACGCCTACCGCCTGCAGTCCCTAGCCGAGGTGGATGACCTCGATCTCGACCGCACCGCCGAGGATGCGGTCACGGTCGTCGAGTGGGGCGTCGGCCTGGTGGAGGGGATGGCCGACGCCCGGCTGGAGATCCGCCTGTCCCTGCTGGGCGACGACGACCGCCGCCGGGCTGAGCTGGTCGGACACGGTGGCGACTGGGCCACGCGCCTGACCACGCTCGGCGGTGAGGACCCTCGTCTCGGGCCGTGATGCCCAACGGCTGGCGGCAGGAGCCGGCGCGGCTCGGCCCGTGGGCCGGCGCGGCTACTGTCGTGACCCGTGCTGGTGCTGGTGATCGACACCTCCTCGGCCGCGGTGACCGCGGCGGTGGCCGAGATCGGGCCCACCACGACCGAGCTGCGCGCCGAGCGAACCACCGTGGACTCGCGCGCTCACGCTGAACTGCTGGCCCCGTCGATCCGGGCCGCGCTCAGCGACGCCGACCTCCGGCCGGCGCAGCTCCACGCGGTCGTCGTCGGCGTGGGGCCCGGGCCCTTCACCGGGTTGCGGGTCGGCCTGGTCAGCGCGGCCGCGATGGCCGACGCGCTCGACATCGCGACCTATGGGGTCGGCTCGCTCGACGCCATCGCGGCTTCCCCGGCCGGCGCCGCCGCGCCGGGCACCCTGATGGTGGCCACCGACGCCCGCCGGCACGAGGTGTACTGGGCCCGCTACCGAAACGGCCAGCGCTTCGACGGGCCGAACGTGAGCCGCCCGGGCGACATTGCCGCGGCCGTGTCGATCTCGACCGCGATCGGGGCCGGCGCGCGGATGTACGCCGACGTCCTGCTCGGCCACGCCGGCGC
>JALZBL010000190.1 GCA_030947395.1 Actinomycetota bacterium
GCCGGTGTGTACGCCACCTTGGGCGATCGCTGCCGTGAGGGATCGGCGCAAGGCCCGGTGCAGCCGGGCGACCTGGTTCGGCCTCAACTGATCGACCCGCACGGCCGGGCTGATCCGGGCCAGCCACAACATCTCGTCGGCCAGCAGGTTGCCGACGCCGGCGATCGCGTGTTGGTCGAGCAGGCGAGCCTTCACCGGCGCCGTACCGCGGGCCACGATGGCGCGCAACTGGGCCAGCGTCACGTCCAAGGCGTCCGGCCCGAGCAGTTCGACCGCCGGCTCGAGGCGGACGCGGCCGAGCCGGCGCGGATCGAGCAGGTACAGCGCCCCGCCGTCGGCGAAGTGGAGGCTGAACCGGACGAAGCGCAGGTCGTCGGGGTCGCGGCCGCGGCGCCAGTAGTCACCCCCCTCGGCGACGGCTCCGTGGCCGTCGGTCACCACGACCCGTCCCGACATGCCGAGGTGGATGCCGAGCGCCGGACCGGCGGTGCGCGATCGCCCAATCCCGCTGGTGTCGCACCACATCGACTTGCCGCGCCGGTGCACCGCGCACAGTCGTCGTCCGAGCAGGGCCGCCCGGATGTCGCCCGGCTGATGCGGGCGGCACTCGAAGGTGTCGGAGTCGTCGACGTCGTCGATGCGCCGTCCCAGGGCCGCGGCGGCGATGACGCGGCGGGCGGACTCGACCTCGGGTAACTCGGGCACCGGTCAGTCGGCGTGGTGGTCGACGGACCCGCCGCCGAGCCCCGCGCCGTCGAGCCCGGCGCCGTCGAGCCCGGCGCTGTCGAGCCCGGCGCTGTCGAGCCCCGCGCCGCCGAGCCCCGCGCCGTCGGCGCCTGCGGTGACCTTGTCCGGGTGGAGGAACACAAACCGCTTGTACGCGTCGAACCGCACGATCGTGCCGAGCGCGATCGTCGCCAGGTTCACCACGTTCATGACGAACTTGTCGAACTTGTAGTGCAGCGGATAGGCGAAGAAGGCCAGCACCACGAGCGATCCCACCAGGGTGACCAGGTTGATCGCGAAGAAGTACGTCGCCTCCCGGCCCAGGCTCGTCCGGGCCCGATGTGAAAACGACAGGTGGCGGTTACCGAAGTAGGCGAAGGTGGTAGCCACTGCCGTGGAGACGATCTTGGCCGTGATCGGGCCACCGCCGGCGTGCAGCAGCAGGTTGAACAGGCCGATGTCGATGACGAAGCTGATCGCGCCGACCATGCCGAATGCGGCGATTTCTTTGGCGATGATCCGCCACGGGCCACGCAGGCGGTCGGCAAGGGTCGTCGGCATCGGGCCGATCCTACGGTCGCGCGATGAGTGCTCACCGGCGGAGGGCCGCGATCTCATCCGACGGTCGGCGCCGGGCGTCCGGCTAGGCTCGCCGACCGTGGACCCTCGCACTGGGCTGCCCGTGGTGGGCGTGGTCGGCGCCGGGCAGCTGGCCCGCATGACTCATCAGGCGGCCATCGCGCTCGGGCAGTCGTTACGCATACTCGCCGCCTCCGCCGACGACGGTGCCGCCCTCGTCGCCGCCGACGTCGTGCTGGGCGATCACACCCGGCGCGACGACCTCTTCCGCCTGGCCGAGCGGTGCGACGTCGTCACGTTCGATCACGAACACGTGCCGGGTGAGCACATCCGGGCCCTGGTCGCGGCCGGTCACACCGTGCATCCCGGGGCGGACGCGCTGCACTACGCCCAAGACAAGCTGGCCATGCGCCGGCGGATGGAGTCCCTCGGTATCGCGGGTCCGCGGTGGGCTGAGCTGCCGACCGACGCCGCAGCCGCCGGGGCCACGCTGGACGCCTTCGCCGAGGAGGTGGGGTGGCCGGTCGTCGTCAAGGCCCGGCGTGGCGGCTACGACGGCAAGGGGGTGTGGATGGTCGCGGACCGCGAGGATGTCGCGCCCGCGATCGCCTCGGGCGCCGGTTTGCTGGTGGAGCAAGCAGTGCCGATCGCCCGGGAGCTGGCCGCCGTCGTGGCCCGTTCGCCGTTCGGGCAGGGCGCGGCCTGGCCGGTGGTCCAGACCGTGCAGCAGGACGGGATCTGCGTCGAGGTCATCGCTGCGGCGCCGGCCCTCGACGCGGCGACGGCCGAGCGGGCCGAAGCGCTGGCCCTGCGGATCGCGGCCGAGCTGGGCGTGGTTGGCGTGCTGGCGGTAGAACTGTTCGAGACGACGTCGGGGGACCTCCTGGTCAACGAGCTCGCTATGCGCCCGCACAACAGCGGCCACTGGACCATCGAGGGGTCGCGCACGTCGCAGTTCGAGCAGCACCTGCGGGCCGTGCTGGATTACCCACTGGGCGCGACCACTCCGACGGCTCCGGTGGTAGTGATGGCCAACCTGCTCGCCGCGTCCGGCGACGTCGTGCCGGCCGACATCGACGAACGGGTCCACCACTTCATGGCCCGCTGGCCCGACGTCAAGCTGCACCTGTACGGCAAGGCGTTCCGCCCGGGCCGCAAGGTGGGCCACGTGACCGCGCTGGGCGACGACGTGGACGAGGTCCTCGCCCGAGCGCGCGCGGCGCGGGACTACCTGGCCGAGGGAGGCCCGCATGAGTGAACCGCTGGTCGGCGTCATCATGGGCAGCGACTCCGACTTTGCCGTGATGGGGGCAGCCGCTGAGGCCCTGGACGAGTTCGACGTGGCCCACGAGGTGCGGGTGATCTCGGCGCACCGCACCCCGCTCGACATGGCCGAGTACGCCACCGGTGCCGCCCCGCGCGGCCTGCGGGTGATCATCGCCGGCGCCGGCGGCGCGGCGCATCTGCCGGGCATGGTCGCGGCCCTGACCTCCCTGCCGGTGATCGGAGTGCCGGTAGCGCTGGCCCACCTCGACGGCCTCGACTCGTTGCTGTCGATCGTGCAGATGCCGGCGGGCGTGCCGGTGGCCACCGTCTCCGTGGCCGGGGCCCGCAACGCCGGGCTGCTGGCCGTGCGGATCCTCGCCGTGGCCGATGCCGACCTGCGGGCCCGCATGGACGCCTTCCGCGAGGGCCTGGCCGCCACGGCGCGGGGCAAGGACGCCGCCCTGCAACAGCGCCTCGAACGCTGACGCGTCGTCCGTACTGTCGGGCAGATGAAGCGGCCTCGGCTGGGCACGACGCGACGCCAGGTCGTGGCGGGGGCGGCCGCGCTCGTGGTGCTGGTGGCCGCGGTGGTTCTCGTCGCGGGGTTCGCCGCGGATGCGCCGGTCCGCACGTCCGATCAGTTCCTCGCCGGCACCGCCGAGGCGGGCCACGGCGCGGTCCGGTTGGACACCACGCTGTACCTGCCCCAGCACACCCCGGCGCCGGCCGTACTGCTGGCCCACGGCTTCGGCGGCGACAAGGGTGATCTCGCCGGGTTCGCCCGGCAGCTGGCCGGCCAAGGCTACGTCGTGCTGGCCTATACGGCCCGCGGTTTCGGGCGCTCCGGTGGCCTGATCCACCTCGATGCCCCCGACTTCGAGGTCGCCGACGCCCAGCGCCTGCTCGACTACCTGGCCGGTCGCCGCGAGGTCCGCCTCGACGCTCGCGGTGATCCGCGGGTCGGCGTGGCCGGCTCCTCCTACGGCGGGGCCCTGGCCCTGTTGCTCGCCGGTCACGACCCTCGGGTCGACGCGGTGGCGGCCGACATCACCTGGAACAGCCTGCTGCGCTCGCTGTTGCCCAACGCCGCCACTGCTCCGGCCGGTGCCGTCGCCGGCGGGGTGTTCAAACGCCTCTGGGCCGGCTCGCTGTTCGGGGTCGGCGCGGGCGTCGACGCGGGCGCCGCGGGGACGACCGGAGGCGCCCCCGGATCGGGCTCCCCGGACGGGAGGGCGGGCACTGTCGGTGCGGGTGCCTCCAGGGGCTGCGGCCGGTTCGCGCCGGAGCTGTGTGCGGCCTACCAGCGGCTGGCCCAGGGGCAGGCGCCGGCGCCGTCGGTGCTGACGTTGCTGCAGGACTCCAGCCCGGCTTCGGTGCTGGGCCGGATCACCGCCCCGACCCTGCTCACCCAGGGCGAGCAGGACTCGCTGTTCCCGCTCGCGGAGGCCGACGCCAACGCCCGCGGTATTGCCGCCCACGGGACCCCCGTCGCCGTCCGATGGCGCTCGGGCGGGCACGACACCGGCACCGGTACCGATGAGGCCCACGGGGCGGCCCGGCGCTGGTTCCACGACGTGCTCGGGCACGCCGCGCCCCGCTCCGACTTCGCGATGATCCTGCGCGGTGCCGGGTTGTCGGCCCAGAGCGGCAAGCGGGTCAGCGCCACGCTGCGGGCCAGCGGTCCCTACCCCGGCACGTCCGGCGTCGCGCAGCCCCGGGTCGACGTCGGTGTGCGAGGCCCGGACCAGACCCTCACCGCCCCGGCCGGCGCAAGCCCGGCTGCCATCTCCAGCCTGCCCGGACTCTCCGCCGCGCTGGATCTGGCCTCGGGCGTGGGCGGCCTGGGCGCCCTCGCCGAGATCCCCGGGCAAGCCGCCCGCTTCGACTCCGAACCGCTGCCGCAGCGG
>JALZBL010000023.1 GCA_030947395.1 Actinomycetota bacterium
GTGGCTGAGGAACGAGCCGACCGTCCCGGCACCGAACACCGCCCGGCCGAGCACGGAAATGACGTCACCGGAGTTGTCGCCGTTGGCGAGACCGATGCCGGTGTCGCCGGCTCCGGCGAAGGACTGCGCGGCCAGCGTGACCAGGGTGTAGGTGACCAGCAATGTGACGGTGGAGATGATCGCCGCCCGACCCGGGGTGCGCTCCCGGTCGGCGGTCTCCTCGTTCACCGACACCGCGCTGTCCCAGCCCCAGTAGATGAACAGCATCAACAACAGGCCACGGAAGAAGGTGCTGAAGGAACCGATGTCGAGCGGGTTGAACCAGGACCACGAGATTCCGATGGATTCTGGCACGCCGTGACCGCTGCCGACGCGGACCAACGCCACCACCGAGAACACGAGCAGCATGATCAGCTCGATGGTCAGCAGCACCTGCTGGAACCGCGCTGAGAGCTCGATGCCCCGGAAGCAGATGTAGGTCATCACCGCGATCCATAGCACGCCCACCAGCAGCACCCAGCCGCTGGTCGGATCGCTGCCGATCCCGTCGGCGTTGAACAACAGGAAGACGTACTGGCCCGCGACCTGGGCCAGACTGGCCATCACCAGCAGGTCGGCCGCGATGATCCCCCAACCGCCCAGCCATCCGGTCTTGGGGCCGAACGCCCGGGTGGCCCACGTGAACGTCGTCCCGCAGTCAGGGTCGGCCTTGTTCAGCTCCTGGTACCCGATGGCGGTGAACAGCATCGGGACGAAGGCCAGGATCACGATGATCGGCGACTGCAGACCCACGCCGGCGACGATGAAGCCCAGCGTCGCGGCCAGGCTGTAGGCCGGCGCGGTCGAGGCCACTCCGATCACCACGCTGGCCAGCAGGCCGAGCGCCCCGGCCTTCAGGCCTTTCTGCGCACCACCCACTCCCCCCGACGGCCCCGACCGCGACGTGGTTCCTGATGTCATCCGTCCTCCTCAGCATCCAGGCCTGGCGGCCCTGGCCGGCCCCACCGGGGCCCGGACCGGCTCGGGGGCCTGGCTGGCCTTTGCGACGTTTATGGCAGCATCGGGCCCCAAGTGCAAGTGTTTCCGAGTTACAAGCCGGTTTCGGAGACGAAATCCGTGGCCGACGACCTTGCGCGGCCGGCCACGAGAGGGGAATCGACGGTGCGACTGCTTATCCTCGGGGCCGGTGGCGTTGGCTCGGCCGCGGCGCTCATCGCGGCCCGGCGCGATTTCATCACCCACGCCGTGATGGCCGACTATGACGCCGGCCGGGCCGTCGCCGCGGCCCAAGCCACCGGTGACGACCGCTTCACCTCGGCCCAGGTCGACGCCGGCGATCAGGGCGCCATCGAGGCGCTCGTCGTCGCCGAGCAGGTCGACGCCGTGCTCGGCGCGACCGACCCGCGTTTCACCATGCCCATCTTTCGGGCCGCGTTGGCCTGCGGCATCCACTACCTCGACATGGCGATGTCGCTGTCGACGCCCCACCCCGAGCAGCCGTACGAGCTCACCGGGGTGAAGCTGGGTGACGAGCAGTTCGCCTTGGACGGGCAGTGGCGCGAGGCCGGGCGGATCGCACTGGTCGGGATGGGTGTCGAGCCGGGGCTGTCCGACGTCTTCGCCCGGTACGCCGCGGACGAGCTGTTCAGCGTGATCGAGGAGGCCGGCGTCCGAGACGGGGCAAACCTGCAGGTGACCGGCACCGAGTTCGCGCCGAGCTTCTCGATCTGGACCACGATCGAGGAGTGCCTCAACCCGCCCGTCGTCTACGAGAAGGACCGCGGCTGGTTCACGACCGAACCGTTCAGCGAGCCCGAGGTCTTCGACTTCCCGGAAGGCATCGGCCCGGTCGAGTGTGTGAACGTCGAGCACGAGGAGGTGCTGCTGATCCCGCGCTGGGTGGACGCGAAGCGGATCACCTTCAAGTACGGGCTCGGTGACGAGTTCATCGGAGTGCTCAAGACCCTGCGCAAGCTCGGTCTGAGTTCCGACGTCGCGGTACAAGTCAACGGGGCATCCGAGCGCGGCGCGGCGAAGACGCCGGTGTGGGTATCGCCGCGCGACGTCGTGGCGGCCTGCCTGCCTGACCCGGCCACCCTGGGCGAACGGATGAGCGGCAAGACCTGTGCCGGCTTGTGGGTGCGGGGCACCGGCCAGGACGGGCGGCCGCGGTCGACCTACCTGTACCACGTGGTGGACAACGAGTGGTCGATGAAGGAGTACGGCGCCCAGGCCGTCGTCTGGCAGACCGCGGTGAATCCCGTCGTGGCGCTGGAACTCATCGACGCCGGCATCTGGAGCGGCAGCGGGGTGCTCGGCCCCGAGGCGCTCCCCCCGAAGCCGTTTCTCGACCTGCTGGCCGGTGCCTACGCCTCGCCCTGGGGTCAGCGCGAGCTGGCGCCCTGAGCGGCCACGCCCGGCGGCTACCGCCGCGAATCTGAGCGCGGCTACTGCCGCGAATCTGACTGCGGCTACCGCCGCGAATCTGACTGCGGCTACCGCCGCCAGGACGTGCGGCGCCGCTGCCGGTCGACGAGCAGGCCGAGGGCGATGAACACCATGCAGGCCACGATGGCCACCGTGCCGGCGTTGTTGTACTTGGTCGCGGTCAACCCGACCGCCAGGAAGACCAGGCTGAACCACCCGCCGAGGCGGGCCATCCCCCCGAGCTCGGCGTGCCAGCCCCAGTCCTCGGGCCGTTCGTGCTGCACCGGCTGGTGCTGCCCGTGTACCTCGATCCCACCGTGCTCGGACGCGCGTTCGACGGCTGACATGGACGACATTCTGGCACCGCGACGGCCGCGGCTGGGAGGCTGGTCGGGTGACTGACAGTGCCGGGCCTGACCCGACGGTCAAGCGTCTGGTGATCCTCGGCTCGACCGGGTCGGTGGGAAGGCAGGCGCTGGACGTCGTGCGGGCGGCCCCGGAGCGGTTCACGGTGGACTCCATCTGCGCTGGAGGTGGCGACCTGGCCGCCCTGGCCGAGCAGGTGCGCCGGCTGGAGCCCGCGATGGTCGGCGTCGGCCGCTCCGGTGCCGGCACCGAACTGCGCGAGCGGATCCTCACCGACTGGCCAGCCGGGCGGTCCCTGCCCGAGATCGTCGACGGGCCCGGCGCGGCGGTGGCGCTGGCCAGCCGCGACTGCGACGTCGTGCTCAACGCGGTCGCCGGAGAGCAGGGGCTGCGAGCCACCATCGCCGCGCTGGACGCCGGGCGCACCGTGGCCCTGGCCAACAAGGAATCGCTGGTCGCCGGCGGACCGCTGGTCCTCGGCCGGGCGCGGCCGGGGCAACTTGTGCCGGTCGACTCGGAGCATTCGGCGCTGGCCCAGTGCCTGCGCGCTGGCCGCGCCGACGAGGTCGCCCGCCTGCTCCTCACCGCCAGCGGCGGCCCGTTTCGCGGGCGGCGGCGCTCGGACCTGGCCGCCGTGACCCTCGGCGAGGCGATGGCCCATCCGACCTGGGACATGGGCCCACTCATCACGGTCAACAGCGCGACGCTCGTCAACAAGGGTCTCGAGCTGATCGAGACCCACCTGCTGTTCGGTACCCCGTACCAGCGCATCGACGTCGTCGTCCATCCGCAGTCGATCGTGCACTCGATGGTCGAATTCGTCGACGGGGCGACCCTGGCCCAGGCCAGCCCACCGGACATGCGACTGCCCATCTCGCTGGCCCTGGCCTGGCCGGACCGGGTGCCGGGCGCCGCCGCGGCCATCGACTGGTCCACGGCGGCGCAGTGGACCTTCGAACCGCTCGACGACGAGACGTTCCCGGCGGTACAGCTGGCCCGGACGGCCGGCCTGGCCGGGGGATGCGCACCAGCGGTGTACAACGCGGCCAACGAGGCGCTCGTCGCCGCGTTCGGGGCGAGCCGGTGCGGGTTCCTGGCGATCAGCGACACGCTGGCCGATGTGCTCGAGGCGTGGCTGGCCGAGGAACACGCCGCGGCCGGGATTCCTAGTACCGTCGAGGACGTCGAGCAGGCCCAGCAGTGGGCCCGGACCCGGGTGGCGCAGCGGTTGGCCGCCACCTGAGGGACCGTCCGGGCTCGCCGGGAGCGAAGGAGTGGCTGTGCTGTACGCGCTCGGCGTGCTCGCCTTCGCCGTCGGCCTGCTCGCCTCGATCGCGCTGCACGAGATCGGCCACATGGTGCCGGCCAAGAAGTTCGGCGTGCGGGTGACCCAGTACATGGTCGGCTTCGGGCCCACGGTCTGGTCCCGGCGCCGGGGTGAAACCGAGTACGGCCTCAAGGCGATTCCGCTCGGCGGCTACATCCGCATGATCGGCATGATTCCGCCGCGCCAGGATGGCACCCGCTCGCGCTGGCCCCGCCGGCTGGCTGAGCTGTCCGAGGACTTCCGCGCGACCAGCCGGGCCGACGTGCGACCCGAGGATGGGCCGCGCGAGTTCTACCGGCTCACCCCGTGGAAGAAGATCGTGGTGATGCTCGGCGGCCCGTCGATGAACCTGGTCATCTACCTGGTGCTGACCGTGGTCCTGCTCGGCACCATCGGTACCAAGCAGCCCACCAGCCGAGTCGACAGCGTGGCCAGCTGCATCGTCCCGGCGGGGAAGAACATCGCGGTTGACCCCAACCAGCCCTGCCCGGCCGGAACCACCAGCGCGCCGGCCAAGTCGGTCCTGCGGCCCGGTGACCAGGTCGTGGCCGTCGACGGGGCAACCGCGCGCAGCTGGGACGACGTCGTCGCCCGCATCGAGCCGGCTGCCGGCCGGCGTCTGACCCTCACGGTGCTGCGCGGTGGCGTGCGGCAGGACGTGTCGATCACGCCGGTGAGCAACACCAAATACGTCAGCAACAACCCGAACGACAACCGGACCAAGACGGTGGGATTCATCGGGGTGAGCCCGGTGCAGCAGTACCGGTCGGTCCCGGTGACCCAGATACCGGGCCGGGTCGGCACCCAGATCGGGCAGGGGCTCTCCGCCCTGGCCAGCTTCCCGGCCAAGATCGGCAGCCTGTTCGGCACCGTGTTCGAGGGCAGGCAGCGCGACCCCGCCGGTGCGGTGGGAGTGGTGGGGCTGGGCCGCATCGGCGGTGAGGTGGCGGCTAGCCACCGCATCGACCTGCTGGACAAGGCCTACGTGCTGCTGTTCCTGCTGGCCGGGGTGAACCTGTTGCTGTTCTTCTTCAACCTGCTGCCGCTGCTGCCGCTGGACGGCGGCCACGTGGCCGGGGCGGTGGTCGAGTCGGTCAAGCGGCAGGTGGCCAAGCGCCGCCGCGCCACGGTCAGGGCTGGGGAGCGCGGACCGGCCCCGCCACCGCGTGCGATCTACGTCGACACCGCCCAGATGGTCCCGGTGTTGTACGGCGTCGCCGCCTTGCTCCTCGCGTTCACCCTGCTCGTCGTCTACGCCGACATCGTCACGCCGATCACGCTGCCCAACTAGCCCGGCCGGCGAGCGGATAATGAAGGGGTGACCTCGACTCCGCTGTCCATCGGCCGCCCGTCGCTGGGAACCGTGCCCGCGCCGTTCGGGGTGGCACCGGAACCGCCGCCGGTGCTGGCGGCGCGGCGCCGCTCGCGCCAGATCCGGGTGGGCAAGGTGGCCGTCGGCGGCGACGCCCCGGTGTCCGTGCAGTCGATGACCACGACGCTCACCGCCGACGTGAACGCGACGCTGCAGCAGATCGCCGAACTCACCGCCTCGGGCTGCGACATCGTCCGGGTGGCCTGCCCCAGCCAGGACGACGCCGACGCCCTGCCGGCGATCGCCCGAAAGTCACAGATCCCGGTGATCGCCGACATCCACTTCCAGCCGAAGTACGTCTTCGCCGCGATCGACGCCGGCTGCGCGGCGGTGCGCGTCAACCCGGGCAACATCAAAGCGTTCGACGACAAGGTGGGCGAGATCGCCCGCGCGGCGGCCGGCGCCGGGGTCTCGCTGCGCATCGGGGTGAACGCCGGTTCGCTGGACAAGCGGCTGCTGGCCAAGTACGGCAAGGCCACGCCCGAGGCGCTGGTCGAGTCGGCCCTGAACGAGGCCGCCCTGTTCGAGGAGCACGACTTCCGCGACTTCAAGATCTCGGTGAAGCACAACGATCCCGTCGTGATGGTCCGGGCCTATGAGTTGCTGGCCGAGCGGTGCGACTACCCGTTGCACCTCGGGGTGACCGAGGCCGGCCCGACGTTCCAGGGCACGATCAAGTCCTCGGTCGCCTTCGGGGCCCTGCTGGCGAAGGGCATCGGGGACACGATCCGTGTCTCGCTGTCCGCGCCGCCGGTCGAGGAGGTGAAGGTCGGCCTGGCCATCCTGGAGTCGCTCAACCTGCGCCAGCGCCGGCTGGAGATCGTCTCCTGCCCCTCCTGCGGACGGGCCCAGGTCGACGTCTATACCCTCGCCGACCAGGTCACGGCTGGACTCGAGGGCATGACCGTCCCGCTGCGGGTCGCGGTCATGGGCTGCGTGGTCAACGGACCGGGGGAGGCGCGCGAGGCCGACCTCGGCGTGGCCAGCGGCAACGGCAAGGGCCAGATCTTCGTCCGCGGCCAAGTGATCAAGACCGTGCCCGAATCGCAGATCGTCGAGACCCTCATCGAGGAGGCGCTGCGTCTGGCCGAGTCGATGGAGGACGCCGGTGTGAGCAGCGGCCAACCGGCCGTGAGCGTCGTCTGAGCCCGGGGCCAGCTTGACTCAGAGCAACCCGTCGCGGCGCAGGGAGCGCATCGCGAACCAGCCCGGACCGACCATCGCCCACACCGTCACCGCGCGGGTCAGGACCGCCGCGGCGGCGGCCGCGCTGGCGCTAGCTCCCGTCGCGACCAGGCCCGCGGTCAGCGCGGCCTCGACCGCACCGATCCCTCCCGGCGTGGGGATCAGCGAGCCGGCCGTCGATGCGCCCAGATAGACCAGCGTCACCGCCGTCACCGACACTGGCGAGCCGGTCGCGGCCACCAGGCAGGCGAACGCGGTGACGTGCAGGACGGTGAGTAGGAGGCCGGCCAGCGCGGCGTACGCGGTGCGCCGGGGATGCTCGCGGACATGGGCGACCACGCTGCGCACGCTCTCGGCCACCGCCCGCGTGGCCTGGCGGCCGAGCGGGATCCGGCGGGCGAGAAGGGCGAGCCCGGCCACCGTCGGGACGGCGACCACGGCGGCGGCCAGCACGACGGGACCGCCGAGCAACGGCAACCGCCAGCCCGACCCGCCCGTGACGGAGACGATCACGACGAGCACGGAAGTGATGGCCACCTGGACACCCTGGGCGGCCGCCACCACCCCTACCGCGGCCGGCGCGTTCAGTCCCGACCGGGTGAGATGCCGGGTCAGAATCGCCGGGGTGCTCAGCGCGTTGGGCGCCAGCACCCGGGCGAAACAGATCGACAGCTGCGCGCGGACCAGCGCGGTCAGCCGCAACGGCGCCGCGCTGAAGCCCTGCACGTTGGCCGCGGCGACCACTTGCGACAGCCCGGTGGCCACCAGCGCGGCGCCCACCAGCGGCCACCACACGTGGGCGAAGGTCGTCGCGACATCGACGCGCCGCAGTTCGATGGCGAGCAGGGCGACCACTGCGGCTACGGTCACGCCGATTGCGAGCCGGCGCCAGGTAGGCGGCGAGGTCGACCGGTCCCCGGCTGGTCCATGTCCCGCGGCCGCCGGCTGGGGCGCCGCGACGGCGGGCCGGCTCCCCGCGGCCGCGGTGCGCCCGGAATGGACGGGCCACCCCGCAAGGTGACCGCGACCGGTGGGCGACCGCACCGGAACCACGTCGATGACCGCCATGATCACCAGTTTTGCCGGTCAAGCGGTCGCGGTCTGTAGGCGAAGCCCCCGATTCCGGGGTCGGTGATACCCCGACTTCGCGGGCCGGAGGTGGCGTCCTGACCCTGAGGCGGTCGTCCGTCCTTCTGGTCGGCGCGGCCCGGCCGAGCAAATGCCGTTGGCCGCATCCCGCCGCTGGGCCAGACTCGCTGCTCATGGCTGACTTCGCGATCCGCGCGGGTTCCCGGACCGACGTCGAGGAGATCGTTCGGCTCGACGGCTTCGCCTTCGGCTTCACGATGTCCCCTCAGGACATCGAGGACCTGCTGCGCACCCTCGATCCCGACCGGTTCCTGCTGGCGACCGACGCCGACCGCATCGTCGGCGTCACCGCGGACTTCGCTCTGACCATGACGGTCCCCGGCGGTACCCGGCTGGCCGTGCCGGGCGTCACCTGGGTCTCGGTCGCGGTGACCCATCGCCGCATGGGCATCCTGGCCGCCCTCATGCGCACGCAGCTCGAGGGCTACCGGGCCGAGGGTCGCCCGCTGGCCATCCTCACCGCGAGCGAGAGCGGGATCTACGGCCGCTTTGGCTACGGACCCGCGACCTTCCAGCGGGCCGCGTCGATCGAGCGCCGGCGCGCCGTCCTGCGCGAGCCGGGTGACACCCGTGCGGTGCGCATGGGCACCGCCGAGCAGGCCCGGGCCGCGGTCGCGGACGTCCACCGGCGGTGGTGTGAAGAAACGCCCGGAGCCATCGGCCGCTCCGAGGCGTGGTGGGACACCTACTTCCTCGACCGGGAGGGCGACCGCGACGGCATGACCGCCCGCTTCCACCTGCTCCATGACGACGGTTACGTCATGTACCGGGCCAAGGAGAGCTGGGAGGGTGGCCACGCCCACAACGTCTGCAGCGTCACCGACGTCATCGCCCTCACCGTCCGCGCCCGCCGGGACCTGTGGACGGTGCTGCTCGGGCTGGACTTGTTCAGCACCGTGGACACGTCCCGGCTGCCGCTGGACGACCCGCTGCCCCTGCTGCTCACCGATCCGCGCCAGGTGCGCACCACGGCGGTCAACGACGCGGTGTGGGTGCGGCTGCTCGACGTCCCGGCCGCGCTCGCCGCGCGAACCTACGGCGTCGAGATCGACACCGTGCTGCGGGTCGCCGACGCGATGTTCGGCGAGGTCACGGTCCGGCTGCGCGGTGGGCCGGATGGAGCGGCCTGCGAGCCGACCGACGCCCCCGCCGACGTCCACTGCGCCGTGTCCGCGCTCGGCTCGGCCTACCTCGGCGGCGTGCGCGTGGGCCAGTTGGCCGCCGCCGGGCTGGTCCAAGCTGCCGACCCGGCCGCGCTGCGCCGCCTCGACCGGGCCATGTTGGCCGAGCGGGAGCCGTTCCACGGCACTGGGTTCTGACCCGCCCGAGCGGCCGCCCGACCCGTTCAAGATCGGTTCACGACCGGACCGCGACGACCTCGAGGTAGGCCACATCCATCGCCAGGGTTGCGTCCTGGGCGTTGCTGTGGCGCTCGAACACCGCGATCAGCTCCGTCTCGAGCTCCGTTCGGGTGGCGTCGTCGACCGCACCGAAGGCGGCCACCGTGGGCCCGTACCAGGTGCGGAAGTAGTCGAGGCACGCGCGGGCAGACGGGAAGCGGAACGGGCAGGTCTGTCGCGTCGCCCGCAGATCGTCGCAGTACCGGCCGAGCAGGTCGCCGACCCGGTCCGCGGTGCCCCAGGCCACGGCCGGAAGCACTCCCGGCGGAGGCGGAACGTAGCGGCCGACCGTACGGAACATGTCACCGACCATGCTGTCCGGCGTCCAGTTCGCCATGCCGATCCGTCCCCCGCTGCGGCAGACCCGGGTCATCTCGCGGGCGACCGCTTCCTGGTCCGGGGCGAACATGGCGCCGATGGTGGACATGACGACGTCGAACTGCCCGTCGTCGAACGGCAGGGCCTGGGCGTCGGCCGGCTGGGTGGACAGCACCACGCCGTCTGCGTCGGCCCGGGCTTGCGCTTCGTCGAGAAGTTCCTGGACGTAATCGGTGGCCAGGACGTCGGCGAAGCGCCGCGCCGCGGGCAGTGACGCGTTGCCGTTGCCCGCGGCGACGTCCAGGACGCGCTCACCGCTGTGGACGTCGAGTTCGCGGACCAGCGACTCGCCGATCCAGCTCAGCAAGCTTCCCACCCGGCCGTAGTCGCCCAGGCTCCAAACCTTCTTCTGCCGCTCAGTGACGGCGGCATAGTCGACGCTCATGCGCTCCTCCTCCTGGCCTGGGTCGGCCGCCCCGGATTGGGCGCCGAGATCGGTCGCCCGGGATCGACGCCCACGTTGGTCGAGCCGGTACCGGCAGGAGAGGCAGCGACCGGCGGCTGATACGGACTCCCTCGCTCCCGGCGCGGGCCGACCGCTGCGCCGCTGCGATCGGTCGAAGCGCTTCAAGCCGCGCGTCGGTCGGTCGGCGGCTAGCCTGCCACCTGTGACGGTGGTCGGCGCGAGTGTGCGGCCGCTGGGCGACGCCGACCGCCAGGCCGTGGCCGATCTCGTCGCGGCCGACCACGTCGGCCAGTGCGTCTTCGAGGCCCGGCTGGGTACCGCGGCCAGCCTCCAGCCGTGGGATCTCGGCGGCCAGGTGTGGGGAGTGGAGACGGCCGCAGGCTTACGCGCGGCCTGCTACGCCGGCGGCACCCTGGTCCCGCTCGGCGGGGAGCCGGCCGACCTTCGCGTGCTCGCGGCATCGATGGCCCGACAGCGACGGACCTGGTCCTCCATCGTCGGGCGCGCCGAGGCCGTGCACGCGTTCTGGCCGGAGGTGGGTCAGCGGTGGGGCCAGGCGCGGGCCGTGCGGGCCGACCAGCCCCTCCTCGCGACCACCACCCGCCCGCCGGTGGCCGCCGATCCGCTGGTGGTGCGAGCCACGCCGCGGGACTTGCCCCGCTACCTTCCGGCGTCGCTGGCCATGTTCAGCGAGGAGCTCGACCTCGACGCACCGGATGCCGGTGTCGACTCGCCCTACCGGCGACGGGTCGCTGCCCTGATCGGCTCGGGACTGGCCTTCGTGCGCTTCGACGAACGCGGTCGGGTCATGTTCAAGGCCGAGATCGTGGCCGTCTCGGCCCACTGCTGCCAGATCCAGGGCGTCTGGGTGGAGCCGGCCCGGCGTGGGCGCGGCCTGGGCACTGCCGCCGTCGCCGCCGTACTGGAGGCCGGGCTGCGGCTGGCTCCGGTGGTCAGCCTCTACGTCAACGACTTCAACGCACCGGCCCGCCGGGTCTACGAGCGCCTCGGCCTGCGCCAGGTGGGCAGCTTCGCCACCGTCCTGTTCTGAGCGCTGTTCTGAGCGCTGGTCTGAGCGCTGGTCTGAGCGCTGGTCTGAGCGCTGGTCATTGGGTACCGCCTCTCAT
>JALZBL010000191.1 GCA_030947395.1 Actinomycetota bacterium
GCTCAGCCCGCCGACCACCGCGCCGATGGCGATCGCCGCGTAGAGCGGTCCGACCGCGCCCCCGAAGCGCTCGTCGGCGACCTCGGGATACAGCGAGCGCGGCATGGCGAGCACCATCGCGACGATGTCCACCCCGAACGACATGATCAGTACCGGCCGGGTGGCGATGAAGCGCAAGCCGTCGACCACCGAGCGCAGGCCGGCCCGGGCCAGCGTGCCGTCGGGCGGGATGGACGGCAGCCGCAGGGCCGAGTAGAGCGCGACCGTGAACAGAGCGGCGTCGATGCCGTAGGCCAGCGAGAACCCGCTCGACAGTTGCAGCAGCACACCCGCCAGCAGTGGCCCCACGACCGAGCCGATGTTGCCGACCGTGAAGTTCAGCGTATTGGCCGAGGGCACCAGCTCCGGGCTGACGATGCGCGGGATGATCGCGCCCCGGGTGGCCGACGCGATCGCGAAGAAGCCCGACTGGACGGCGACCAGGGCGAGGATCACGCCCACCCGGTCGACGTGGAGGACCGCCTGGGCCAGCAGCCCCAGGGTGACGCACCAGGTACCCACCGACGACAGCAGGTAGAGGACCCGCCGGTCCATGGCGTCGGCGATGGCGCCGCCGTAGAGGCCGAAGAAGACCAGCGGGACCAGGCCGACCAGGCCGACCAGGCCGACGACGAAGGAGGATTTGGACAGGGCGTAGACCTGCACCGGCACCGCTACCTGGGTGAGCATCGTGCCGACGAACGCGGTGCCTTGCCCGATCAGCAGGCGGCGGTAGGGCGGTACGGCCAGCGGCCGGGTGTCGGCCAGGTGAGTGCGGATGAAGCCCGCCCCGATGCGCTCCGGCGACTCCTCGACGACTGAGGCGAGCGGGTCCTCGGTGTCGGTCACTCCGGCGCGGCCCAGTCGGGACCGGTCGAGTCGATCACGGCGACCAGTGTGCCTGACGTCCCGGCACCGGCCGCAGCCGCCGACGGGCGGTCACGGGGCGAGCCGTTCCACCACCCACGAGCCGGCGGCCAGCCGGAACCGGAGCCGGTCGTGCAGGCGGCCCACCCGGCCCTGCCAGAATTCCACCTGCTCCGGCCGCAACAGATACCCTCCCCAGTTCGGTGGCGCCGGCAGGACGTCGAGGCCGGCGAAGCGTCGCTCGGTCGCGGCCACCGCGGCGTCGAGCTCGGCCCGGCCGACCACCTCCGACTGCGCCGACGCCCACGCGCCGATCTGGGACTCGCGCGGTCGGGTGGAGAAGTAGGCCTCGGTCTGCTCGCGCGGCACCGGTGCGGTCGGGCCGCTCAAACGCACCTGACGCTGCAGCGGCAGCCAGGCGAACACCGCGGCCGACCACGGGTGCACCGCAAGGTCGTGACCCTTGGCCGATCCGAAGTTGGTGTAGAAGACCAGCCCGTCGGTGGTCACCGACTTGGCCAGCACGGTGCGCACCGATGCCCGTCCGCTCGCGTCCGCGGTGGCCAGCTGAACCGCGTTGGCCTCGACCACGCGCGGGTCGCTCGCCGCGACATCGAACCAGGCGTCGAACTGTTCGGCCCAGCTCGCGCGCAGCTCGGCCTCGGTGAGCTCCCCGAGGCGGTACGCGACGCGCATCGCGGCCAGCGCGTCGCGCCCCCCGCTGGTCCCGTTGCCGTCGTCGCTGTCCACCCACTCATGCTGGCACCCACCGGGTCGGTCCACGGCCCCGGCTTCGATGCGGCCCGACCAGTCGCACTAGGGTCGCCTCGTTGCCGTCGGAAGCCGGCCCAACGCCAGCGGCCGGGTCGACGCGCGAGTGAGGATCGAACAATGTCGAGTGACTACAGCCCGGGCCTCGAGGGCGTCATCGCCTTCGAGACCGAGATCGCCGAACCGGACAAGGACGGCGGCGCGCTGCGCTACCGCGGCGTCGACATCGAAGACCTGGCCGGCCACGTGACGTTCGGCAACGTCTGGGCCCTGCTGGTCGACGGCAAGTTCGGCCCCGGCCTGCCACCGGCCGAGCCATTCCCCATCCCGGTGCACACCGGGGACGTGCGAGTGGACGTGCAGGCCGCGCTGGCCATGTTGGCCCCAGTCTGGGGGTACCGGCCACTGCTCGACACCAGCGACGAGGAGGCCCGCGAGCAACTGGCCCGGGCGTCGGTCATGGGCCTGTCCTACGTGGCCCAGTCGGCCCGCGGCGTCGGCACTCCGGCCGTGCCGCAGGCGCGCATCGACCAGAGCCGGACCATCGTGGAACGCTTCATGGTCCGCTGGCGCGGCGAGCCGGACCCGGCCCAGGTCAAGGCGGTCGACGCCTACTTCGTCTCGGCCGCCGAGCACGGCATGAACGCCTCCACCTTCACCGCCCGGGTGATCGCCTCGACCGGCGCGGACGTCGCGGCCGCAATGTCCGGGGCCATCGGAGCGATGAGCGGGCCGCTGCACGGCGGGGCCCCGGCCCGGGTGTTGCCGATGATCGAGAACGTCGAACGCACCGGCGACGCCCGCAAGGTGGTGGCCGGCATCCTCGACCGCAAGGAACGCCTGATGGGCTTCGGCCACCGGGTGTACCGGGCTGAGGATCCGCGGGCCCGCGTGCTGCGCCGGACCTGTCGCGAGCTCGACGCCCCCCGTTACGAGGCCGCCGACGCCTTGGAGCAGGCGGCGCTGGTCGAGCTGCGCGAGCGCCGTCCAGACCGCCCGATCGAGACCAACGTCGAGTTCTGGGCGGCGGTGATCCTGGACTTCGCCGGGGTCCCGCCGCACATGATGCCGGCGATGTTCACCTGTGCCCGTACGGCCGGATGGTGCGCCCACATCATGGAGCAGAAGCGCACCGGGCGCCTGGTGCGCCCGTCGGCGCGCTACATCGGCCCTGATCCGCGCAAGCCGAGCGAGGTTGAGGGCTGGGAACAGATCGCCCACGACTGACGCTGGAGGCGGCATGGCCGCGCTGCTCGAGTCGGTCCGGGCCCACCTGCACGGCACGGACGACACCCACCGGGTGACCAACCTGGAGTTGTTCTTCGACCTCGTGTTCGTCTACGCGATCACCAACATCACCGCGGTAATGGAGCACGACGTCGGTGGTACGGCGGTGCTCGAGGGGATGATCACCCTCGCTCTCGTCTGGTTCGGTTGGGCCGCCTATACCTGGCTGGGCAACCAGGCCAAGGCCGACGAGGGGCTGCTGCGGCTGGCCATGATCGTCGCCATGGCCGGCATGTTCTTCGTCGCGATCAGCATCCCGTACGCCTTCCGACCCGACGCCAATGCCGGGGTGGTGCTCGCGCTCGCGTACTGCGTGGTGCGCCTGACCCACCTGGCGGTGTACTTCATCGCGGCCGGGGAGGACCGCCAGCTGCGCAGTGTCCTGCTGGGGATGACCGCTGTGGCGTGCGTCGCGCTCACCGTGCTCGTCGCGGGCGCCCTGATCGGTGGGGCCGCCCAGAAGTGGTGGTGGCTGGTCGCCGTGCTGATCGACCAGGGCGGCGTGTACTTCGTCCGCTCGACGCGGTGGCGACTCAATAGCGCCTCGCACTTCGCCGAACGGTTCGGGCTGATCGTGCTGATCGCAATCGGGGAGTCCGTGGTCAGCATCGGCGTCGGGTCAGCGACGCCCCAGCTGACCGCACGCACGGCGCTCGCCCTGATCGCCGGTCTGGCCATCGCGGTCGGTCTGTGGTGGCTGTACTTCGACGTGGTCGCCCTCGTGGCCGAAGAGGTGCTGCACCGCTCGGCGGGCGTGGCCCGCGCCCGCCTGGCCCGTGACTCCTACACCTACATCCACCTGCCGATGGTGGCCGGCATCGTCTTCACCGCCATGGGCCTGGTGCTGCTCATCGGCGACCCCGGCCACGTCGACGCCGGCCGCTACGCCCTCTACGGCGGAGTCGCGCTGTACCTGGTCGCCCACCTGTTGTTCCGGCTGCGCAACCTCGGCTCCATCAACGTCGGCCGCGCGGTCGTCGCGGTCGGGCTGCTGCTCGCCCTGCCGGCCGTCGGCGCCCTGCCGGCGATGGCCCAGCTCGCCGTCCCCGCCGTCCTGCTGGTCGGGCTGGTGGCGTTCGAGGTCCGCGCGTTCCGCGACGCCCGTACCGCCGTCCGCCACCGCCGCCCGGCGTCGGAGGACGTCTCGGACGGCGCAGCCGCGGTGGGAGAATCACCGGCGTGAGTGCCACCGTCGCCCCGGCGATCGTCATCCCGGCCGCGCTGCGCCCGGCCGACGGTCGGTTCGGCTCGGGACCGTCGAAGGTGCCGGCCGAGGCGGTGGCCCGGATGGCCGCGCACGCCCCGTTCGGCACCAGCCACCGCCAGGCGCCGGTGCGCTCGGTGGTCGGAAGGTTGCGATCGGGACTGGCGTCACTGTTCTCGCTTCCCGACGGCTACGAGGTTGCCCTCGGCAACGGCGGCTCGACCCTCTTCTGGGACATCGCCACCTTCTG
>JALZBL010000192.1 GCA_030947395.1 Actinomycetota bacterium
GCTGTGCCTCTTCCGGCTCTCCAGCGCCGCCGAGCACCCCTACGGGTCGGCGATCTACGGGTCTCGCTACCAGGGCCAACGCGGACCCACGCCCTCGCGCAGCTACCAAAGCTTTCGCCGCTGGCCCACCGGTTGAGCCGTCGCGCCGATTGGTCCTGGCGCCGGTTTGTGCTGCCGGGACGGGCTGCTCGCGCCGATCCGCCCGCGCCGATCCGCCCGCGCCGATCCGCCCGCTTCAGCTGCACAAACCCTCGTGGGGACCCGCGTCACCTACACAAGGCACGGTGCGGAAACCAGGGCCAGGTGGGCACTGGCCTACGACGGCTTGACGAGGGTGTGCATCCAGCCGTGCCGATCGGGCTCGGCGCCCGTCTGCAGACCGAGCAGCGCCGTCCGCAGGCGGGCGCTGACCGGGCCGGTGCCACCGTCGCCGACCGTCCACGAGCCGGCCGCGCTCTTCACCACGCCGACCGGGGTGATGACGGCGGCCGTGCCGCAGGCGAAGACCTCGGAGATCTCGCCGGAGGCGTTGCCGGCCTGCCATTCCTCGGTGGTGATCGCCCGTTCCTCGACGTCGTGCCCGAGCTCGGCGGCCAGGGTGAGCAGCGAGTCGCGGGTGACGCCGGCCAGCAGGGTGCCGGTGAGCGCCGGCGTCACCACCCGCGCCGTCGGCCCGGATCCGAGGACGAAGAAGAGGTTCATGCCTCCCATCTCCTCGACGTAGCGGTGCTCCACCGCGTCGAGCCAGACCACCTGATCGCAACCCTGCTGGGCGGCCTCGGCCTGGGCGGCCAGGGACGCCGCGTAGTTGCCCGCGAACTTGGCCGCACCGGTACCCCCTGGGGCCGCCCGGGTGTATTCGGTGGACAGCCAGACGCTCACCGGCTGCACGCCGTTGGGAAAATAGGCACCGGCGGGCGAGGCGATGAGCAAGTAGGAATAGGCGGCGGCCGGACGGACACCCAGCCCGACCTCGGTGGACAGCATGAACGGGCGCAGGTAGAGGGAGGCGTCCTCCCCGGTCGGAACCCAGGCGCGGTCGACGTCGACCAGGGCCTCCAGCGACTCGACGAACGCCGTGGCCGGCAGTGCCGGCATGGCCAGGCGCGCCGCGGACCGTGCGAAGCGCGCCGCGTTCATGTCCGGTCGGAAGGTGGCGATCGAGCCGTCCGGCTGGTGGTAGGCCTTGAGCCCCTCGAAGATCAACTGCCCGTAGTGCAGGGCCATCGTCGCCGGGTCGAGCGTCAGCGGCTGGTACGGCAGCACGCGCGCGGGCCGCCACGCGCCATCGGCGTAATCCGCGCGGACCAAGTGATCGGTGAAGTGGCGACCGAAGCCGGGATTGGCCAGGATCGCCGTGCGCTCAGCGGCCGGAGCGGGGTGGGGGTTCAGCGTGACGTCTATCGGCATAATCGGACATCCTAGTTTCCCGGCCGCGCCGTTCCTAGGCGTTTGCCGGGTCGGGTCGCTCGAGCGCGAGCAGGGCTGACGTCGTGACGAAGCTCAGGCCGCGAGCGCGCAACTGATCGATCAGGGACGGTAGCGCGGCGACCACGACATCGCACGGCAGTGAGCCCCCGTCGTGGCCAAGAACAATGCTGCCGGGCTGCACGGCCGCGGCCAGCCGGTCGACGTTGGCGGCCGGGCTCTCGCCGTGCCGGTCGAACGCCTGGTCCCAGAGCACTACCGGCAGATGCAGGCCGGCGGCGGCCATCATCGTCGCGCCGGAGAAGTAACCGAACGGGGGACGGAACGTGGCCGGCCGGGTGCCGGTGACCGATTCGATGGCGCCCGCCCCGCGTTCCAGCTGGCGCTGGGCCTCCTGCGCACCGGCCAGGCCGAGGTTCGGGTGAGACCAGGTGTGGTTGCCCACCTCGTGGGCCGCGGCGACCCGTCGAGCGAGGTCGGGCAACTGGGTGACGTGCCGGCCGATCAGGTTGAACGTCGCCGGCACGCCCTTGGCCCGGAGAATGTCGAGCACCGCGGCGGTGTACTCGCGCGAGGGGCCGTCGTCGAAGGTCAGCGCGACCACCGGCTCGCGCGTGGGAACCCGATAAGTGAGCGTGGTGGTGGTCAGCCCGAAGGGACGAAGTGGTCCGACTGCGTGCCCACTGCGGCTGACGGTGACGAGGTCGTGCCGCTCGGCCGATGCCGCGGCTGCCGCCCCGCCGAGGGCGGCACCACCGCCGACCAGGCCGGTGGAACGCAGGAAGGCACGGCGGTCCACACCGCGAACCTATGCCCTCACCGCGGGTCGCGCCGACGGTTGCCACCACGGCCCGAATGCGGCGAACCGGATAGCGTGGCGGGCGTGAGCTCGTCCCGGCAGACGACCCAGCCGGAGCCCGACACCGGGCCGGGAGCGCCGCCCGCCGCGGACCGTCCGCGCGAGGTCACGGTGATTGTGATCGGCAGCGGGTTCGCCGGCATCGCGATGGCGGTCGAACTCAGCCGGCGCGGCCTCACCGACTTCGTCGTACTCGAACGGGCCGACGACGTGGGCGGCACCTGGCGCGACAACACCTATCCCGGCGCCGCCTGCGACGTCCCCAGCCACCTCTACTCGTTCTCGTTCGCCCCGAACCCGGCCTGGACCCGGTCCTTCTCGACCCAGCCGGAGATCCAGCGCTACCTGCAGCAGGTGGCTCGCGAGTACGACGTCTACCCGCGGTGCATGTTCGGCGCCGATCTGCAGCAGGCCGCCTGGGATCCGCTCACCCTGCGCTGGACGGTGCATACCGGGCGGGGCAGCTTCCGCGCCCCGTTCCTCGTCTCCGGTACGGGTGGTCTGAGCGACCCGGCGCCGCCGGCCATTGCGGGCCTGGACACCTTCGGCGGACCGGTGTTCCACTCCGCCCGGTGGCGCCACGACGTGGACCTCACCGGCCGGCGGGTGGCGGTGATCGGAACGGGGGCCTCGGCGGTCCAGATCGTGCCCGCGGTCGCGGAGGAGGTGGCGCACTTGGACGTCTACCAGCGCACCGCCCCGTGGGTGGTGCCGCGGGCCGACCGTGACCTCACCCGCGCCGAACGCTGGCTCTTCACGCGGGTGCCGAGCGCCGAGCGGTTGCTCCGGCTGGGCATCTACGGCGCTCGCGAGTCCTACGTCATCGGCTTCGCCAAGCGCCCGCAGCTCGCCCGCGTGGGTCAACGGATGGCCGAACGACACCTGAACGCGCAGGTCGCCGACCCGGCGTTGCGCGATCGGCTGCGCCCGGACTACGCGTTCGGGTGCAAGCGGGTGCTCCTCAGCAACGACTACTACCCGACGTTGCTGCGTCGCGATGTGGAGTTGGTAGACGCCGCCATCGCCGAGATCCGGCCGGGAGTGGTCGTGACCGCCGACGCGATCGAGCGCCCGGCCGACGTGATCGTGCTGGCCACCGGGTTCCGGATCACCGATCCGCCGAGCGCGCATCTCATCCAGGACGGCCACGGCGGATCGCTGGCCGAGCGGTGGCGCAACGGCATGCACGCGTTGCGGGGCACCACGGTCAGCGGCTTCCCCAACCTCTTCTTGATCATCGGCCCGAATACCGGCCTCGGGCACACGTCGATGGTGTACATGATCGAATCCCAGGTGGCCTACATCAGCGACGCGATCCGCACCGTGCGGGCGCGCGGCCTGGGCGCGATCGAGCCTGATCCGGCGGCGCAGCGGCGCTACAACGCCCGGCTCCAGGCCCAGCTGGGCGGCACGGTGTGGAACTCCGGTGGCTGCCGTAGCTGGTACCTCGACGCGCGTGGACGCAACACCACCATCTGGCCGGACTTCACGTTCCGTTTCCGGCGCCAGACCCGGCGCATCGACCTGGCCGAGTACCGCTGCCTCAGCGCGGGCTGATTCGGCCGGTCAGATGCGGCTTCCCGGACCGCGCCGAGTGCACGGCGACGGTCCACTCACCGTCGGCCCGGGCGGCCTCGAACGCGACCGCCGAGGGCAGCCGAGCCGGAGTCTTGAAGGCCACCTCGACGGTGTAGGAGTCGGGCAGCCGTGGCGAGAGCGCGGCGAGCACCCGCGCGTTGAGCCACATTCCGTGGGCGATCGCGTGCGGGAAACCGAACGCCTTGGCGGTGAGCGTGCTCAGGTGGATCGGGTTGCGGTCGCCGGACACGTCGGCGTAGCGACGGCCGAGATCAGCCGGTAGCCGCCACACGGTGGTCGGGGTCTCGACCTCAAACGCCGAGCGGAGCGGCCGCGGGCCGGACGGTGGCTTCGTGCAGTGCAGGTAGGTGCTGGTCGACGCCCAGACCAACTCGCCGCGGACCCGCGCCTCGGCGGCCAGGTCGAGCTGCTGTCCGGCCGGATGCTCACGCCGGTTCGCGGCCCAGACCGCCAGGTCGAGGGGTTCCTCGACGCCCAGGGGACGGACCTGGGTGATCCGGTTGCCGACGTGGACCAGGCCGAGCAGGGG
>JALZBL010000193.1 GCA_030947395.1 Actinomycetota bacterium
CGGTACCGCCGCGCCGCCGCCCGCGGCCTCGGTTCCTTGGCGGTGGCCAGCGGCACGGCCAACCAGATCGGTAAGCGGCTCGTGACCCGCCGTCGCCCCGGGCTGGCCGGCGTGCCGCTGCACCGGATCGCCCGGCGCGTTCCCACCTCGAGCTCCTTCCCGTCCGGACACTCCGCCTCGGCCGCGGCCTTCGCCGCCGGCGCGGCGCTCGAGGCCCCCGAGCTGGCGATACCGCTCGGCGCCCTAGCCGCGGCGGTCGCCTACTCCCGCGTGTACACCGGCGTGCACTACCCGGGCGACGTGGTGGCCGGCGTGGGCCTCGGCCTCGGTGCCGCGACGCTGGTGAGCCGGGTGGTCCCGTTGCCCAGTGTGCGATCCCACCCGGACTCACCACCACCGGTCGAGCAGCCACAGCGGCCCACCGGGCGCGGGTTGGTGGTCGTGATCAATCCGGCCTCGGGCGTCGGTCGAAACGACGACGTGGCCGCGGTCCTGGCCGAGGAGCTGCCCGAGGCCGAGGTGGTGCACCTGCGCGACGGCGATGACCTGGCCACGGTCCTGGCGCACGCGGCGGACCGGGCCGAGCTGCTCGGGATCTCCGGCGGGGACGGCTCGCTGAACGCGGCAGCCGACGCGGCCCGGCGGGCTGGGCTGCCGCTGGTCGTCTTCCCCGAGGGCACGTTCAACCACTTCGCCGGCGACCTCGGCCTGCCCGGCGTCCGGGAGGCGGTCGCGGCGGTCCGGACCGGATCAGCCGTGCGCATTTCCGTCGGCACGCTGACCGCCGAGTCCCCGAGCGGTGAGGAGCCGATCGAGCGGATCTTCCTCAACACGGCCAGCATGGGCAGCTATCCCGACTTCGTGGCCGTCCGGGAACGGTGGGAGAAGCGGCTGGGCAAGCCACTGGCCGCGGCCCTGGCCGTGCGCCGGGTGATGCGCTCCACCGACCCGGTCGCGGCCATCGTGGCCGGGCAGCCGCGGCGCCTGGGGTTGATCTTCATCGGCAGCAACAGCTACGAGCCCCGGGGCTTCGCGCCGCGGTGGCGCCCCGATCTCGACGACGGGATGCTCGACGTCCGCCTGCTCGACCAGTCGCGGCCGCACGCCCTCCTCCGCTTCGCCCTGGCCCTGCTGCTCGGCCGGGTGCGCGAGTCACGGCAGTACGTCGAAACCCACGTCGCCAGCCTGACCGTTGAGCTCGAGACGCCGGTCGAGGCGGCCTGTGACGGTGAGGTCTTCAAGGTCGGTCGCCGGCTCACCTTCAGTATGGACCGCGACTCCCTCACCGTCCTCGGCCCGCGCAAGCGCCGCGGGTAACGGCCGTCCTCAGCCGCGGCGTGCCCTGAGCGGCGCCGTGATCGGCCGCGGATCACCCCGGCGATGGTGCCGCGGAGGGCGCCGCGCGGGGTGTCGCACGACGGCGGGCCACGGCCACCCCGGCCACGCACATCGCGCCGCCGACCACGGCCAACCCGGTCGGTACCTCGTCCAGCAGGAGCCAGGACATCACGATGACCAGGGCGGGTACGACGTAGGTGGTGGCGCCGAGCGCGCCGGCGGAGGTGCGGGCGAGTGCGTAGGCCCAGGTGGTGAAGGCGATCGCCGTGGGACCGAGGCCGAGGTACACCACGTCGAGCAGCGGGCCCGTCGGGGCGCGGCCGGCGTCGTGGACCAGCTGACCGGCGAAGGGCAGGCAGGCCAGGGTGCCGACGAAGCAGCTGTACGCCGTGATCGCCAGGGCCGAGGCGTGGCCGAGCGCGACCTTCTGCACCAGCATGGCGATCGTGTAGCCGAGCGCGGCCACCACGCACAACAGGACGCCGAGCACTGACCCACCCGCTCCGGACTGGGCCACACCCACCACGATCGTCCCGGCGAAGGACACCGCCATCCCGGCCAGCAGCCGCCGCGGCAGCGCGTCGTGCAACCGCCAGGCGGCGCCGAGCGCGATGAGCACCGGGCTGATCTGGATGATCATCGCCGCCGTGCCGGCGTCGACGTTTCGCTCGCCCCAGTTCAGCGCCACCATGTAAAGACCGAACCAGAGCACGCCGCACACGGCGATTCCGGGCCAGCTGGCTCGCGGCGGCAGTGGGACCCGGCGGGCGGCGAGGATCACGGCCAGGACGAGGGAGGCCACCAGCAGACGGCCCAGGGCCAGGGCGCCGGGGCGGAAGTGGGGCGCGGCGTCGCGGATGCCGACGAAGGCCGAGGCCCACAGCAGCACCGTCACGCTGGTGGCAACCAACGCGGGCCACGCGGGAGTGCTGCGTTCGAGTCGTCCTGATCGTCGGTCGGTGGTGGTCACCGCACCAGCGTGCGGCACCGGCGAAGGCCGGGACAAGCGATATCCGGACGCGTCACTTGGCCGACGCAATCCACCGGATCCGCGGAATCGGTCAGAGCCCGGGTGCAGCATTCGCACTATGACCGACGACTTCACCATCCTCGCCCGCGGGGCGTTCTCCCTGCGGGAGTCGGCCGAGTTCGGATTCGGCCAGCGCGACCGAGCGGTCTTCGACGCGAAGCTGCGGCTGGCGTTCGTCCTGGACGGCTACGACACTCAGGTCGGCGCGGTGGTGCGCCAAGCGGGCGACACCGTCCACGGCGAGGTTCACCACCCCGAGAGTCGACCGGGTCGTATTCCGGTCGCCACGGTGTCGGCTCAGGTGGCCCGGATGCTCTCCCTCGATCACGACGGCACCGCCTTCGCCGAGATCGGGCGCCGTGACCCGGTGATCGCCCGGTTGCAAGCCGTCGCCCCGGGGCTTCGGCCACCGTTGTTCCACTCCCCCTACGAGGCGGCCGCCTGGTCGGTGCTCAGCGCGCGCCGGCCAGCGCGGCAGATGGCGGCGGTCCGTGACCGGCTGTCCGCCGAGCACGGCCACCGCTTCCGCCTGGCCGGACGGGATGTCGCCGCGTTCCCCACTCCCGCCCAGCTGCTCGAGGTAGCCGACGTGCCCGGCCTGCCGAGGGAACACCTCAGCCGCCTGCACGGGGTCGCCCGGGCGGCGTTGTCGGGGTCGCTCGACGTGCTGCGGTTGCAGCGGATGGGCCCCGACGCCGCGGTCAAGACGCTGCGCCAGATCCGCGGCATCGGGCCGTTCTACGCCGGGCTGATCACCGTCCGGGCGACCGGGTTCGCCGATGTCCTTCCCGTCGACGAGCCGAATCTGCGGGCCCGGGTCGGCGAGCTGTACGGGTTCGACGGACCGGTCAGCGGCGCCGAGCTCGAGCGGATCGCCGAAGCCTGGCGTCCGCTGCGCACCTGGGCCGCCGTCCTGATCCGGGCCGCCGCCGGGCGGCTGTCGGATCAGGCGGCTCCCGCGATCCCGTCGACGGGAGGTGGCGCATGATGGCGGGATGAGTGACGGACTCGAGCCGGCCTTGCTCCGGCTGCTGGGCGACCACCGCCGGGGCGTCCTCGCCACGATTCGTCGCGACGGGCGCCCGCAGCTGTCGAATGTGGGCTACGCCTTCGATCCCGAGCAGCGGGTGGTGCGCGTGTCGGTCACCGACGACCGGGCCAAGACGCGCAACCTGCGCCGCGATCCCCGGGCGGCGCTGCACGTAACCACCGCCGACTTCGGCGCTTACCTCGTCGTCGATGCCACCGCGACGCTGAGTGCGGTCGCTGAGGAGCCGCACGACGCGGCGGTCGAGGAACTGATCGAGGTCTACCGGGCGATCGGCGGCGAGCATCCGGATTGGGACGCCTACCGCGCCGCGATGGTGGCCGACCGTCGGCTCGTCGTCCGGCTGGCGGTCGAGCGCGGCTACGGCTGGGCCGGGCCGAACGGCTGACCGACCGCGGTGGACACCGGTCCCCCCGCGGCCCCAGTCTGGGCCGACACCGGTCACCCGCGGGCCCAGTGTGGGCAGACACCGGTCCCCCCCCGCGGCCCCAGTCTGGGCCGACACCGGTCACCCTCGGCTCGCGCGGGCGCAGGTGCGCAACCGGCCCCCGGCCTGGCACCGTCGAGGGATGCAACCGTCGCCCGCGGGCACTGATCTGCGTGAGCCGCGCAACCGCGTCAGCCGGCGCGCAATCAGCTACTGGACGGTGAAGGCCCTGCTCGGCTGGGTGATCGCCGGCGCGGTCGGCGACTTCCTGCTCTACGTGGTGCCGGCTCAGGTCGGCCGGTGGCAGCTTCTGGGCACCGGCGTCGCGGTGCTGGTCGCCGTCACGCACCTTCTGGTCATGCCTCGGTGGCGGTACCGGGTGCATCGCTGGGAGCTGACCGAGACCGCCGTCTACACGCAGTCCGGCTGGTTGCGCCAGGAGCGTCGTATCGCCCCGATCTCGCGGGTGCAGACCATCGATCGTGAACGCGGCCTCCTCGAGCAGCTGTTCGGCCTGGCCAACGTCACGGTCACGACGGCCTCGGCCGCGGGCCGCTCAGCATCGACG
>JALZBL010000194.1 GCA_030947395.1 Actinomycetota bacterium
ACTCGGCCCCGCCGGTCGTGGCGAACAGGGCACGCCACACCGCCTCGGTCACGAACGGCACTAGCGGCGCCAGCAGCAGAGTGAGGGTGCGCAGGCACTCGTGCAGGGTCTGCAGGGCCGCCGGCTCCCCGGCCCAGAACCGCCGCCGCGACCGGCGGACGTACCAGTTGGACAGGTCGTCGACGTAGGCCGCCAGCACCGAACCGGCGCGCAGGGTGTCGAAGTTCGCCAGGGCGCGGTCGACCTCGTCCGTCACCCGTGCGGCCTCGGCCAGCGCCCACCGGTCGAGCAGCGTGGTCGAACCGGCGCCGTCGCCCGGCGCCCAGTCGTTGGCCCGCGCGTAGAGCGACTGGAACGAGGCCACCGACCAGTAGGTCCGCAGCACCCGGGACGCGATCTCGTCGAGGGTCTTGTGCCCGATCCGCCGGGCCGACCACGGGGAACCGCCGGCCAGCATGAACCAGCGCAGCGCGTCGGCGCCGTGGCGCTCCATCAACGGCATCGGCTCGAGCATGTTGCCCAGATGCTTGCTCATCTTGCGTCCGTCCTCGGCCAGGATGTGGCCGAGGCAGACGACGGTGCGGTACGAGCTCTGGTCGAACACCAGCGTCCCGATCACCATCAGCGTGTAGAACCAGCCGCGGGTCTGGTCGATCGCCTCGCAGATGAAGTCGGCCGGATAGCTGGCCCGGGCCAGCTCGGCGTTGTGCTGCGGCGCGCCGAATTGGGCGAACGGCATCGAGCCGGAGTCGAACCAGGCGTCGATCACCTGCGGCACCCGCCGGTACGTGCCCGCCTCGCCCGCCCGGGTGAAGGTCACGTCGTCGACGTAAGGGCGATGCGGGTCGAGTTCGAACAGATCGCGCCCGGCCAGCTGGCCCAGCTCGGCCAAGGACGCGACACACACCAGCCGGCTGGGATCGGCGTCGTTGCGCCAGATCGGCAGGGGCGTGCCCCAGAAGCGGTCCCGCGACAGGGCCCAGTCGACGTTGTTCTCCAGCCAGTCGCCGTAGCGGCCGTGCTTGATCGTCGCCGGATACCAGGCGGTCTTCTCGTTCTCCCGCAGCAGTTCGCCCTGGCGGGCCGTGGTGCGCACGTACCAGGACGGCAGGGCGTAGTACATCAGGGCGGTGTGGCAGCGCCAGCAGTGCGGGTAGGCGTGCGCGTAGGCGACGTGCTTCCAGAGCAGTCCGCGCGCGGCCAGGTCGTCCACCAGGCCGGGATCGGCGTCCTGAAAGAACTGCCCGCCCACGACGGGCAGGTCGGCCCGAAAGTGCCCGTCGCGTCCGATCGGGTTGATCACCGGTAGGTCGTAGGCCCGGATGGTGGTGAGGTCGTCGGCGCCGAAGGCCGGCGCCTGATGGACGAGGCCGGTGCCGTCGGTGGTGGTGACGTAGTCGGCCAGGACGACGAAATGGGCGTCGGGGATGTCGACGTAGTCGAACGGGCGGGTGTAGCTCCAGCGCTCTAGATCCCGCCCGGAATAGCGCTGCCGCACCTCGGCGTCCTCGCCGAGCGTCGCCCCGAGCAGGTCGGCGGCCACGACGAACGTCCCGTCGGCGGTGCGGGCCACAACGTAGTCGACGTCAGGGTTGACCGCGACGGCGGTGTTGGACACCAGCGTCCACGGCGTCGTCGTCCAGACCAGCAGGTCGGCCCGACCTGCCCAGTCGCCCGAGGTCAGGGGCAGCCGCACGTAGACCGACGGGTCCACCACGTCCTCGTAGCCCTGGGCGACCTCGTGGTCGGACAGCGTCGTGCCGCAGCGCGGACAGTAGGGCGACACCCGGTAGTCCTCGACCAGCAAGCCCTGGTCGAAGATCTGCCGCAGCGCCCACCAGACGCTCTGGACGTACTGGGAGTCCATCGTGCGGTAGGGGTGGGCGTAGTCGGCCCAGTAGCCCATCCGTTCGCTCATTGCCTCGAACGCGTCGACATTGCGCAGCACCGACTCGCGGCACTTGGCGTTGAACTCGGCGATCCCGTAGGCCTCGATGTCGGCCTTGCCGGTGAACCCGAGTTCCTGCTCGACGGCGATCTCCACCGGCAGGCCGTGACAGTCCCAGCCGGCCATGCGCGCGACGTGATGGCCCTGCATCGTCTTGTACCGGGGGAACACATCCTTGAACACGCGCGCCTCGACGTGGTGCGTCCCGGGTATGCCGTTCGCGGTGGGCGGCCCCTCGTAGAAGGTCCAGGCCGGCCCGTCGGCGGTCGCGTCGAGGCTGCGCCGAAAGATGTCGCGCTCGTTCCAGAAGGCGATCACGTCCCGGTCGTTGCCCGGCAGGTCGACGTGCGCCGCCAGGCTCGAGTAGCCCGGTCGCGGTTCGAGCGGCAGCTCGAGCCCGGGCGGCCGCGAGCCGACCGGATCGGCGGTGGGTTCGGCCGGTGGGGCGGCGGTGGGTTCGGTCGCGCGGGCCATGGCGGTGGTCTCCTCGAGTGGCGGTGATGTCGGTTCGAGGGACGAGACACCGAGCGGCCGCGGCCGTCGGCGTCCCGCGGTACCACCCTCGTTGACGCACCGGTGCCGGGCGCCCACTCGTGTGCGGGATCAGTCCCGTGCCGTCCCGCCGGATCGGCACGGTGCTCGGCCGGTGATGTCCGCCGCGTCCGTCACCCCGGGCTCACACCGTCCCCGGTTCGCTCACGCTCGTCCTCGCGGCGGCGCGTCCAGCCTCAGCGCCGCCTCCATCGTATCGGGGCGCTCCGCGTCCGGTCGTGGGGTTGGTTGATCGCTGCGCGTCCTAGCGGCGGCCGCTGCGGATATCGGCTACCTTTGCACATCTTGCGCCGGGCCGATCGGGCCGGTGTGTCCGCCCGATGGTCGTCTCCATGCCCGAGGAGCTGCGTTTTCCATGAAGTCATCGGCCGCCTCCTCGACGGCGGGTCCCGCTCGGCCCCGGGCCGCGACCGAATCGGCGGCGACCAAATCGGCGGCGACCAAATCGGCGGCGACCAAATCAGCGGCGACCAAATCAGCGGCGACCAGGTCGGCCGCGAGGAAGTCGGCCGCGACCAAGCCGATCGCGGCGAAATCGACCGCGGCGAAATCGACCGCGGCGAAATCGGCCAGCTCCGGCAACGGCCACCGCCGGGCGGCAGCGCCGGCGAAGGTGACGGTCACGGCGAAGGCGGACCTGGCGGCCAAGGGGACGGCACCGGTCAAGGGGACGGCACCGGTCAAGGGGACGGCACCGGTCAAGCCGACGGCACCGGTCAAGCCGACGGCGAGGAAAGCCGGGGCAGGTCCCGTCGTGCCGTCCGGATCGGACTGGACGGTGGCCCAGCTGGCCGAGGTCCGGGCTGATCTGAGGACCAAGACCGCAGACATGCAGACCGAGTACGACGACCTGCTGGCCGAACTCGAGGAACTCCAGCAGGGCGGCACCGACGGCGCCGGCGACGACCAGGCCGACGCGGGCAGCAAGACCTTCGACCGCGAACAGGAATTGTCGATCCTGGCCAATCGGTTCGATCTGCTGACCCAGCTCCAGCACGCGATCGAGCGAATCGATCACGGGACGTACGGCGTGTGCGAGAACTGCGGCCGCCCGATTCCCAAGGCGCGCCTGCAGGCGTTCCCCATGGCCACGCTCGACGTCGCCTGCAAGCTGCGGGAGGAACGGCGCTGATCCCGGCCGGGACAATGAGCGGGTGAGCCACCTCGACCCGCACCCGGGCCCTCCGCTCGCCCGGCCGGGCCGGCGGCTGGCGCTGGTGATCGCCGTCGCCGCGGCGGCGTACGCGCTGGATCTGGCGAGCAAGGTGGCAGTGGTAGCCGAGCTGGAGCCCGACCGGCCGCGGCGGCTACTCGGCGGGGCGGTGTACCTGTTGCTCACCCGCAACAGCGGCGCCGCGTTCTCCCTCGGCGCGGGCGCCACCGTGCTGCTGACCGCGGTGGCGGTCGCGGTGGTGGTGGTGATCGTGCGGGTGGCCACCCGGCTGCGCTCGCTCGGGTGGGCGGTGGCCCTCGGTCTCGTCCTGGGCGGCGCGCTGGGCAACCTCACCGACCGCTTCGCCCGCGCGCCGGGATTCGGGCGCGGGCACGTCATCGACTTCATCAGCGTGTTCGCCGACGACGGGCACGTCTGGCCGATCTTCAACTTCGCCGACTCGGCGATCGTCTGTGGCGGCGTACTGGCCGCGCTGCTCGCGCTGCGGGGCATCGAGTTCGACGGACGCCGCACGGCGCCGCGGCGCGCGGCCCGTGACTGACACCAGGGCACTGCCGATCCCGGAGGGCCTCGACGGATTGCGGCTCGACGTCGCCCTGAGCCGCTTGTTCGGCTTCTCCCGGACCGCGGCCGCGGCCCTAATCGAGGAGGGCGCCGTGAGCGTGGACCGGTCCGAGCCGGCCCGCTCCACGCGCGTTGCCGCCGGACAGTGGCTCGAAGTGACC
>JALZBL010000024.1 GCA_030947395.1 Actinomycetota bacterium
GCCCTGCAGACCCGCGAGCAGCACATCCGCCGGGAGAAGGCGACCAGCAACATCTGCACCGCGCAGGTGCTGCTGGCCGTGATGGCCAGCATGTACGCCGTTTACCACGGCCCGGACGGCCTGCGCGCCATCGCAACCCGCGTGCACCGGCTGGCCCTGGTGTTGGCCGCCGGCCTGCGCGAGGGCGGCGTCGACGTCGTGGATCAGCCCTTCTTCGACACCGTCACCGTCACCGTTGCCGGCCGGGCTGACGCGGTCGCGGCGGCGGCCCTGGCCGAAGAAATGAGCCTGCGCCGGGTCGACGCCGACGTCGTGGGCCTCTCGCTCGACGAGGTAACCACCCCGGCCGACGTGGTCACGGTGTGGCGGGCGTTCGGCCTCCCGTTCGACGCCGCCGACGTCGCCCGGATCGACGACGCGGTGGCCGCGACCGGCGACCCGCTGGACGCATTCGCGCGCCGGTCGCCGTACCTGTCGCACCCGGTCTTCCACCGGCACCGGTCCGAGACGTCGATGCTGCGCTACCTGCGCTCGCTGGCCGACAAGGACTACGCCCTCGATCGCGGCATGATCCCGCTGGGCTCGTGCACGATGAAGCTCAACGGCACCACCGAGATGGAACCGGTGACGCTGCCCGGATTCAGCCGGATCCACCCATTCGCACCGGACGGCACGTTCGACGGGTACCTGGAACTGTTCGCCGACCTGCAGACCTGGCTGGCCGAGATTACCGGCTACGACGCGGTGTCGCTGCAGCCCAACTCCGGCGCGCAGGGCGAGTACGCCGGGCTGCTCGCCATCCACGCCTACCACGAGGCCCGCGGGCAGAGCCACCGCCGAATTTGCCTGATCCCGGCCTCGGCGCACGGCACCAACGCGGCCAGCGCGGTGATGGCCGGCATGAAAGTCGTCGTCGTCAAGACCGGTGGTCAGCAGGGCGAGATCGACCTGGCCGACCTGCACACCAAGATCGCCGAGCACGCGGCCGAACTGGCCGCGGTCATGGTCACCTACCCGTCCACCCACGGGGTGTTCGAGGCGCACATCGCCGACGTCTGTGCCGCGGTGCACGACGCCGGCGGCCAGGTCTACATCGACGGGGCGAATCTCAATGCGATGGTCGGGCTGGCGCGCCCGGGCCGCTTCGGCGCCGACGTCTCCCACCTCAACCTGCACAAGACGTTCTGCATCCCGCACGGGGGCGGTGGGCCCGGCGTCGGGCCGATCGCCGTGCGGGCGCACCTGGCGCCACACCTGCCCAACCATCCGCTGCAGCCGGCGGCCGGACCGGGGAGCGGCAGCGGCGCCATCGCCGCGGCCCCATGGGGCTCGGCGTCGATCCTGCCGATCACCTGGGCCTACCTGCGCCTGATGGGGCCCGACGGACTCACCGCGGCGACCGGAGCGGCCATCCTCTCGGCCAACTACCTGGCCCGCCGCCTCGCCGAGCACTATCCGGTCCTGTTCAGCGGCTCAGCCGGCCTGGTGGCCCACGAGTGCGTCCTCGACCTGCGCCCGATCACCGCGGCCACGGGCGTCACCGTCGAGGACGTCGCCAAGCGCCTGATCGACTACGGCTTCCACGCCCCGACGATGTCGTTCCCGGTGGCCGGAACGCTGATGGTCGAGCCCACCGAGAGCGAGGATCTGCGCGAGCTGGACCGCTTCGTGGCCGCGATGATTTCGATCAAGGGCGAGATAGACCGTATCGCTGCGGGGGAGTGGACGGCCGCGACCAGCCCGCTGCGGGGCGCTCCACACACCGCGGCCTCGGTGATCGGGGAGTGGGACCGGCCGTATTCGCGTCCCGAAGCGGTCTATCCCCCGGGCGTGGACCCGGCGGGGAAGTACTGGGCGCCGGTACGGCGCATCGACGGCGCTTACGGCGATCGCAATCTCATGTGCGCCTGTCCGCCGGTCGAGCAGCTGGCCGAAGTCGACTAGGCGTTGCGGGCACTTTGACTTAGAGCGCGCTCCAACTTCTAGCCTGCTTTGTGTGACGGATGAGATCGGGGCGCCGGGCCTGACGGTCACGCAGATGGCGGCCGCAACCCGGAGTGTCGGCGCACACCCTTCGGTATTACGAGCGCGCGGGGCTGATTCATCCGGTCGCCCGGAACTCGGGGAACCAGCGCCGGTACTCGGAGTCCGATGTCGAGTTGCTGCGGTTCCTGCTACGGCTGCGCGAGACCGCAATGCCGATAGCCCGAATGCGGCAGTACGCCGCGCTGCGCGCGGAGGCAACTTCGACGATCGAGGCGCGTCTTGCGTTGCTCGAAGCGCATCGGGCCGGGCTCACGAACAGATCGCGTTGCTGCGCGGCCACGAGAAGGCGCTCGAAGGCAAGATCACGACCTACCGCCACGACCGCGCCGAACTGCGTGTGGGCGGCGACCTCAACAAAGGACCCGATAGCGATGAATGAAGCCAGCACTCGCAAGGACCGCTACGAGCATGGTCGGACGGTGCTCGATGCGATCGACGGCACGGCCGGGGTGACCGTCATCGACTCCCTGAAGGACATCTCTCCGGAGCTGGGGCATCAGGTCGTGGCGTGGGGATTCGGGGAGATCTACTCCCGCCCGGAACTCCCCCCGCGGGACCGGCAGCTTGTGACCCTCGGGATGCTGACTGCGCTCGGCGGTTGCGAACCGCAGCTCGACGTCCACATCAACGCGGCCCTCAACGTCGGGCTGTCGCCGCAGGAGATCATCGAGGCGTTCCTGCACTCGGCGGTCTACTGCGGGTTCCCGCGGGCGTTGAACGCGACGTTCGCTGCGAAGAAGGTCTTCGCCGAGCGCGGACTGCTGCCGCTCGGGTGATCGTCGCTCGTCACCGCAACGTGCCACTGACCGTCGAGGGTCGTCGGCGACTGATTGAGCGGTGTCGGACCCGACCCATGGCACACGTCGCCGCCGAGAGGGGTATCTCCCGGGCGACCGCCTCGAACGGGTGAATCGGCGGCAGTTCATCGACCCGACCGGCGCGACCAGTCGAGTGCCGCAGCGCATCGTCGCCGAGCGTCCCGGCCACATGGTCCACATCGACGTGAAGCAGGTCGGACGCATCCCCGATGGCGGTGGCTGGAATTGGTGATCCGCGTCATCGCCCGCGGTCGCGCCTGGAAGACGGCGGCCGGGCAGACCCGGATGCTGATCGGGTTCGACCGTTGACACCGAATGCGGGTCAGCGCACGCTGAGTGCGCGGTGCCGCTCAGGAAGGCAGCTGATGTCGGACTATCAACGAGCCCCGATAGATGGTGACGACGTTGCCGTATCGCTTGCTGTGCGCCGCGACCTCGGCGCGGGGCATGACGGGGCGGTCATCGCCGAGTTCCTGGACCGGGTTGGCTCATCGATCGACGAACGCGTCGAGCAACGGTTGAACGAATCCGTCTCCGCACCGTCGACGAGCCCTAGTGTTCGCGCGCCAACCGTCCTCGGCTACGTATCCGTCGCCGCAGGTATTCCGGTTACGGCTATTTCGCTCGGTACCACCCAAGGCGGCCTGAGCGGTGTCGTCGCCATGGTCGTCGGGTGGAGTGGGTTGGCCGCCATCAACTTCGCTCATCGGGCGCGCCGCTGATCCTTCCCGGTGCCGCCACGACTCGACCGTGCCGCTGATTCCTCCGCCGGCCCGAGAATGGCGGATGATTTGTCGGACTAGCCATCAACCGGGGCGCTGTCGTCGACGCTCATCGACGCTCATCGACGCTCATCTGCGCGAACAGCACGATTTCCAGCTCGACGGGGTCACGCAGGCTCACCGTGTAGTGACCCCAGCTCTGCCGGGCGGCGGGGGCGACCTGCACCCCGGCCGAAATCAGCCGCCGACGGTATTCCTCGACGTCCTCGGGGCGGTCCAGCTCGACCGCAATCGCGTCGCCGGAATAGTCCGGGCCCGAGAAGGAAGGACCGTGGCCGACGATCTCGAGCACAGCGCCCGGGGCGACCTGCAGGAGGGCACCCCGGTCACCGCCGCCTCGGTCCCAGCCTCCGGACCGGGAGAACCCCATTGTGTCCCGGTAGAAGCCCACGACGGCGTCGAAGTCCGCCACGTTGAGGACGTACCTCATGGTTTTCGGCAAGAACGCACCTCGGCTCGCTGGACGGTTGCCGGGCGACGCACCGGCGCCGTCCATCGTGCCCTCTCGCCCGGCCTTCTCATCGGGCACTGATCGGATCGCTCAGGTCCGGCCGTCGCGCTCCTGGGCCCGGTGCAGGGTCTTGTCGTGCGGCACCCAGTCGGCCAGTACGGCCGGGAAGCCGGCGGCGTGGAGCGTGTCCACCACGTCCGGGTCGTCGTCGATCACCGCGGCGACGGCGGCGTGCCGGGCCAGGTCGCGGATGCGCTCGAGCTTCATGACCCGGGCCGGACGGTAGTCGCGGGCCCGGCGCAGGTAGAGCCGTCCGGGTGGCAGATCCTGGCGTTCGAGCCAGGCCGCGGTGACCTCGCGCAGCCCCTCCGGCCGGCCGGACAGCCAGACGACGTCATGGGCACGGGCAAGGTCGGCCACCAGGGCGATGCCGGTGGCCAGCGGTGGGTCCTCGGCGGCGGCGGCGAAGAAGCGGTCCCAGCGCGAGTGCGGCCCGCGCACGTGGTGCAACCGGTGCCGCACGTCGGCCACTACCCCGTCGATGTCGACCACCGCGATCGTTGCCGGGCTTGGCTCGGCCGCGATCGCGGGGGAGGCGTCCGGCACCGGTTCAGGTTAGCCACCTTGGCTGGGATGATGGCTGGGTGCGATTTCTCCCCGGGACCGCGGCCGACCACGAGCTGACCTACGACGACGTCTTCATGGTCCCGCGCCGTTCCGACGTCGCCTCGCGCTACGACGTCGACCTGTCGACGGCCGACGGCGCCGGCGCCACCATCCCGATCGTGGTCGCCAACATGACCGCGGTGGCCGGCCGCCGGATGAGCGAGACGGTAGCCCGGCGCGGGGGTCTCACCGTGTTGCCCCAAGACATCCCGGTGCCGGTCGTCGCCGAGGTGGTCGCCTGGGTCAAGGCCCGGCACCGGTTGTTCGAGACGCCGGTGACCCTGGATCCGCACGAGACCGTCGGTGACGCGATCGCTCTGCTGCCCAAGCGAGCCCACAACGCCCTCGTGATCGTGGCCGACGATCGGCCGGTCGGCGTCGTGACCGAAGCCGACTGCACCGGCGTCGACCGTTTCGCCCAGCTGCGCGACGTCATGTCCACCGACCTGGTGACCCTGCCCCACACCGTCTCGGCGTTGGAGGCGTTCCACACCCTCGAAACGGCCCGGCGGCGCTTCGCACCGGTCGTCGACGAGCGCGGTCGACTGGTCGGCGCGCTCACCCGCAACGGTGCACTGCGCTCCACGGTTTATGCGCCGGCTCTCGATGCCGCCGGCCGGTTGCGCATCGCCGCGGCCGTCGGAGTGAACGGCGACGTCGGTGGGCGCGCGGAGGCGCTGCTCGCCGCCGGGATCGACACCTTGGTCGTGGACACCGCGCACGGCCACCAGGAGCGGATGCTCGAGGCGCTGCGGGCGGTGCGCAAGCTCGACCCGACCGTCCCGGTGGCGGCCGGAAACGTGGTCTCGGCCGAGGGAGTCCGCGACCTGGTCGAGGCGGGGGCGGACGTGGTCAAGGTCGGTGTCGGGCCGGGCGCGATGTGCACCACCCGGATGATGACCGGCGTCGGTCGGCCCCAGTTCTCGGCCGTGTTGGAGTGCGCCGCGGCGGCGCGTGAGCTCGGCGCCCACGTCTGGGCCGACGGCGGCGTTCGGCACCCGCGCGACGTGGCCCTGGCCCTGGCGGCCGGGGCATCCGCGGTAATGGTCGGGTCGTGGTTCGCCGGCACCTACGAGTCACCGGGCGACCTCCACGTCGACCCGCAGGGCCGGGCCTACAAGGAGAGCTTCGGCATGGCGTCGGCCCGGGCGGTGGCCAACCGCACCAGCGGCGACACCGCCTACGACCGGGCCCGCAAGGCCCTATACGAGGAGGGCATCTCCTCGAGCCGGATGCTGCTCGACCCGCTGCGGCCCGGGGTCGAGGATCTGCTCGACCTGATCACCGCGGGCGTGCGCTCGGCCTGCACCTACGCTGGCGCCCGCACGCTGGCCGAGTTCGCCGAGCGCGCGGTGGTGGGCGTGCAGTCCAGCGCGGGGTTTCACGAGGGCCGTCCGCTGCCGACCGGCTGGTGAGCGACATGATCGGCCGGAACGAGTCGACGGCTTCGCGCGTCGCCCTGGTCACCGGCGCCGGCCGCGGCATCGGAGCCGGCATCGTGCGCCACCTGGCCGAACAGGGCCATCGAGTGGCCCTGACTGCGCGCAGCGAGGACCAGCTGCGGGAGGTGGCCGCCTCGGCGGCCGGACCAACCCTGGTACTGCCGGCCGATCTGACCGAGCCCGGCGCGGCCGACGCGGTCTTCGATGCGGTCAAGCAGGAGTGGGGACCGGTCGAGATCCTCATCGCCAACGCCGGCGCTTCCACCTCGGCGCCGGTCCACCGCATCAGCGACGCGGATTGGTCGCGCATCCTCGAGCTGAACCTGAGCGCGCCGTTTCGCTGCCTGCGCCGAGCCGTGCCGGACATGAAGGCGGCCGGGTGGGGTCGGGTCGTGGTGATCGCGTCGATGCTGTCGCGGGTCGGCGAGCCCTACACCGCGGCCTACACCGCGAGCAAGCACGGCGTCCTCGGCCTCGTTCGGGCCGCGGCCGTCGAGCTGGTGCGCACCGGGGTCACCGTCAACGCGGTGTGTCCGGCCTACGTCGATACGCCGATGACGGACGAGAACGTGGAACGGCTGGCCGCCACCGCGTCGCTGAGCACTGAGCACGCGCGTCGGTTCTTCACCGAGCGGCAACCGATCGGGCGGCTCATCACCGTCGAGGAGGTGGTGGAGGCGGTGCGCTTCTGCCTGGCCAACGCGGCGGTGACCGGCCAGGCGGTCAACGTCGACGGCGGTCTGGTGCAGTCCTGACCCGGCCGGAGCTGCGTTACCCGCACGAGGCGCTCGCCGTCGTCTTCCAGGTACGCGACGAGCATCTGGACGTGCTGCTGTGGCGGCGCGCGGAGGCGCCGGCCGCTGGGCGGTGGGCGCTGCCTGGTGGACTGCTGGGCGCGGACGAACGTCTGGGCACGTCAGTGGCGCGCAGCCTCGCCGCCAACGTCGATGTCGCCGAGCTGGCTCACCTCGAACAGCTCGAGACTCGAAGCGATCCCTTGCGTGACCCCCGCGGCCGACGCCTGGCGACCGCCTACCTCGGGCTCATCCCGGTGGACCAGCGCCCGTCGCTACCGCGGGACACCGGCTGGCATCGGGTGGAGGCGTTGCCCCTCATGGCCTTCGACCACGGTTCCATCGTCGCGTCGGGGCGCAATCGGTTGCGGGCCAAGCTGTCGTACACAACGATCGCGCTCGCCCTGGCGCCAACGCAGTTCACCATCTCGACGCTGCGGGCGATCTACGCCGCGGCCCTGGGCTACGACGTGTCAGCGACCAACCTGCAGCGCGTCTTGCTGCGTCGCAAAGCCCTGGTGCCAACCGACGGCTTGGCCGAGCCAGGGGCCGGTGGCGGGCGGCCGGCCCGGCTCTACCACTTCGCCGCGCCGACGGTGCAGGTGACCGACCCCTTCGCGACCCTGCGGCCGCCTCCGTAAGCCGAGCCGCAGCGGTGTTAGCCGACGGCATCCCCGCCAGCGGGGGCCTCGCTCCGACCCAGCCGCAGCCGGAGCGGCGCGGCCTACTCGCCGGCGAGCGAGGGCGTCCCGATCGCGATCATCGCCTCGACGGCGGCCCGCGCCCGCGCCGCGATCTCCGGCTCGACGCTCACCTCGTCCTGCCCGGTCTGCAAGCAGCGCAGCAGCTTGTCGGTGGTGTTCATCTTCATGTACTGGCACACCGCGCGGGGGTTCACCGGCGCGAAGACTGTGGTGGCGTTGGCCTGGCGCAGCTGGTGCAGCATTCCGGTCTCGGTGGCCACCAGTACCTTGGCCGCGGTGCTGCGCCGCGCCTGCTCCAGCATCCCGCTGGTCGACAGGATGTGGGTCCGTTCGGCCGGCAGTTCGCCGGCACTCGACAGGTACAGCGCCGACGTGGCGCAGCCGCACTCGGGGTGGATGTAGAGCTCGGCGTCCGGCTCGGCCTCGACCTGCTGTCGTAGTTCGGCGCCGGTGATCCCGGCGTGTACGTGGCACTCGCCCATCCACACGTGCAGGTTCTCGCGGCCGGTCTGGCGCCGCACGTGGGCCCCCAGGAACATGTCGGGCAGGAACAGCACCTCGCGATCGAGCGGCACCGAGTCGACGATCTCGACCGCGTTGGCCGAGGTGCAGCACAGGTCGGTCTCGGCCTTGACCGCGGCACTGGTGTTGACGTAGGACACCACGACGGCGCCTGGGTGCTCGGCCTTCCAGGCCCGCAGCTGGTCGGCGGTGATGCTGTCGGCCAGCGAGCAGCCGGCGTTGCGGTCGGGCATGAGCACGGTTCGCTCGGGGGCCAGGATCTTGGCCGTCTCGGCCATGAAGTGCACGCCGCAGAAGACGATCGTCGACGCGTCGCTGGCCGCGGCCAAGCGGGACAAGGCGAGGGAGTCCCCGACGTGATCGGCCACGTCCTGGATATCGGGGGACTGGTAGTTGTGGGCCAGGATGACCGCGTCGCGCTGCCGGGCCAGGTGGCGCACCTGGTCCATCCACTCGTCCTTGGCCGCGCCGGTCAGGCCACCGTTGGCCACGACCGTCGGCAGCGGGATACGGGCGCGGGGCGCGGTCGGTGTCGCGGTGGGAAGGGTCATCGACGGTCTCCAGAACGCTCGTAGGTTTTCGCCTCACAGACGATAACTGGCGTCGCGAACGGATTGTTCCCGGGGCCGGCCGAACCGTCATCCGGTACGGACGACGTCCACGCCGACCGACAGCTTCGACGAACGCGCCGCGGTGACGATGACGCCCTTGAGTGGCGGCACGTCACCGTAATCGCGCCCGTGGGCCACTACGACGTAGCGGTCGTCGACCAGCTGGTTGTTGGTCGGATCGAAATCCACCCATCCGAGTCCCGGCGCGTACGCCGACGCCCAGGCGTGGGAGGCGTCGGCGCCCTGCAGCTTCGGCCGCCCCGGTGGTGGCTGGGTCTCCAGGTAGCCGCTGACGTAGCGGGCGGCCAGACCGACCGAGCGCAGGCAGCCGACGGCCAGGTGCGCGAAGTGCTGGCACACCCCTGCCCTCCGCTCGAGCAGCTCGCCGATGCTGGTGTCCACCGTGGTGACACCTGACCGGAAGGTGAAGTCGCGCTCGATTGCGGTGAGTAAGGCGCGGATCACTTCGGCCATCGTCTGCCCGGCTTCGATCACCCCGCCGGCGTAGTCGCGGACCTCCTCGGTGACCGCGACCCGGGGGGACGAGCGCCGGTACTCGACCAGTTGCGGCTCTGCGGCCAGGGCGTCCCGGTCGCGCTCCCAGGGATGGGCGTCCAGGCGGTGGAGGTCGAGGGCGGGACGGTCCACGGTGACGACACTGCGGGCGGTTACCTCCAGGCGCTGGTGTTCCTCGCGCACGCAGAAGTACGTCGACCGATTGCCGAAGTAGTCGGTGTGCTCGCGCAACTCGACCGGGGCGGGGTCGATGTGCAGCTCGACGCCGCTCACCGTCTGGTCGGACCGCTGGCGCGGCACCAGGTGGGCTCGCCCGAAGCTGGTGCTCACCGGTGCGTCGTAGGTGTAGCGGGTGACGTGCTGGACGCGGTAACGCCTCATGACGCCTGCCGCTGCGTCGCGAACTGCGTCATCGGCTGCAGCGGCAGGCCGGGTGCGAAGTGGACGGTGTCGATGAGGTCGTGCAGGTCACGCAGCTGCTGCTCCATCTCACCCAGGGATGAGATGAGAGTGCGCCGGTCCGCCGCGTCGGCCGGGCGGCGCAGGTCGGACCGAGCCGCGAGCGTCGCGTCGAGGTCGAGCAGCCGGCGCCGGAACCGGTCGAGGCTGGGTCCGGACCGGTCCGCGGGCGCGTCGGCCGCCAAGGCGTCGAGATCGGCGCGGATGTGTTCGTGTTGGAAACGGACCGAGCGCGGGTTGCCCGGATCGTCGAGGAGCAGGTCGAGCACGGTGTCGGCGCCGGCGCCGGCGGGGTACGCCGGCGGTGGGTGATGATGCTGTCGGCGGCGATGAGCAGCGATTCGATCACGAGCTCCTCGACCGCGGGGCTGGCCGCGCTGGCCAACCCGGCGCGCAGGAGCCCTACCGTCTGCAGCGCGCGCTCCAGTCGCCGGCCGGTGTCGAGCAGGTACCAGCCCGCGTCGTGGACCAGGTTCTCCGACATCAATCCCGATAGCGCCAGCAGGGCCTGCATGATCGTGTCCAGGCCGGCGGTCACGCCACCGCCGAGGGCCCGCCCGCTGCCGTCGCCGACGTGAGCCAGTCCGCGGTCCAGGGCGGCCAGGACCGACCACGTCTCGCGCGAGAGCTGGTCGCGAACCGACGTCGCCAGCTGCCGTACGTGTCGCAGATCGTGGGCCAACGAGCCCACCCGGTCCTCGGCGCGGATGACCGCGACCAACTCCGGCTCGGGCGCGGCCAGGCGCCGGCCCGAGCCCTCTCCGACGAACCCGGGCCAGGTGGACGTGAGCGTGGTCAGCGTCTGCAGCAGTACCACCAGGCACTCGGCCAGCGCGGGGTCCGGGGCGGGGTGCAGGTCGCGCCAGCGGTTGTCCACGATCCGCAACAGGCGGGTGAGCGACTCGGCCCGCTCGGCGTAGCGGCCCAGCCAGTACAGGTCGTGAGCGACCCGGGGCGACACCGCCGCGGGCAGCGTCTCCGGCCCGAGGCCGCCCGGATCGGTGGCGCCGGGCGGATGCGGACGCTCGGCCCGGCTGAGCGCCGCCGGCGGGTCGGCCGGACTCAGCACCCAGACGTCCTTGCTGGCTGCGCCGCTGGCGGTCGACAGGACGACACTGTCGCGGTCGGCGCCCACCCGGGTCAGGCCGCCGGTCATCAGCTCGTAGCTCGGCCCGACGGCGACCGCGAAGGAACGCAGCGTGACCGGGCGCGGCTGCAGCCCGTCGCCGTCCAGCGTGGGCGCGGTGCTCATCGGCAG